>MDVR01000052.1 GCA_001940725.1 Candidatus Heimdallarchaeota archaeon LC_2
TCGATCGATTGTTATCATTAATAATTAGTGAGACATCAACTCCACTCAAATTTTATGAGCGATTGCTCATAATGTTGCCAAGCTGAAAGCTTGGCTGCATATCCTGCTTCTTGACCAAAATAACGTTCCTGGGGAGTCATTTTGGTTGAGGAATGAATTCGAACCTTATTGTAAAACCCTCTCCAGTTATCTACCGCTTCCTGAAGCTCATCAATCGTTTTGGTGAAGACCAAATCTCGAGCCTCATATTGTAGACTCTGTTGCACTCTTTCCACTTTTCCTGTAGTCTGGGGATGTCGAAATCTTGATTTGATACCTCGAATCTTGTATTTTTTCAAAAATGCTTCAAACTCTTTTGTGTGATTCCTCGATGGGTTATGCACAAATTGTGATCCATTATCATGAAGTATGGCTTCTGGGACGCCATATTTTACGACTAATTTTTCCAATGTATCCACCCATGATGCTGTAGTTTGGTTATCTGATATCACTGCGGCCAGATTGTATCTGGAATGGTCATCAATCACATTATAGGCAAATAGCTTCCCTGGTTTGTAAAATGGACCCACATTATCAATCTGCCATAATTCGTTAGGTTTGCCTCGTTCAAATCTCTTGTAATACACCTTCTTCTTACGGTTTCTTCTTAATTTACCCTTTCCTACCTTTCTCAACTGATATTGGGTTGTCGATTCTGAAATGTATCTTTGACCTTCCAATGAGATCGCAGATGCGATGGTTCGAGATGATAATTGACGGTCTCGCAACTCAAAGATGCGTGATAAAATCGGTGATGGAAGCCTACTGGATCTCGGACCTGGTTTCTTGGGAATAATACCATCCAGTCCAAATTCGCTGTAATTCTTGGATTTTCTATAATAAGTCGATCTGGCAACTCCAAAACTTTCCAAGATCTGGTCAATCGATTTATCATGGTGTTTTGATCGAGGATCCGACCGATCCTCTATGGTCTGAACGAGAGAGATAAATGCTCTCACTTTCATTTTCTTATCTAGGACTTGCTTTAGTTTGGACATAAGCAATTCAACTTCTGCAGGTCCTACTTCTTCGTTATGTAATATCTGCGTGACATGTCTAGCAATTGACATGTGTCCCATTAATTATTGCTGTTCATAATCGATCGATCTCGTATTTACATCTAGCATTGCAGAACTGCAGATGGCAGTCAATGCCTGGAGGATGTTTTACAATGAGATTAGACCTCATTCATAAACGAAAATGACACCTCATGAGTGATACTTTGGTCAGGAGGTAGAGTATGCAGCCAAGCTTTCAGCATGGCAGCGTTATGAGCATTCGCTCATAAAATTTGAATGGAGTTGATGTCTCACTAATTATTAATGATAACAATCGATCAATAAATGGGGTTTAACACAGAGAACAAAAACTTTCTTAAGTAATTCAATGGAAACTGCCGCAGAGGTAAGGGATTCCGTTGGCGATGTTGTCGAGGATGTAAAAGACAAATCATTTAGTACAATCCAATTTGCTACAAATATGGCTGCTGAAAAAATAGAAGCTGTCAAACACACCGCCGACGCAGCGAAAGATCAGACACTAGGAGCTTTTGCAGCTGCAAAACAAAAAGCATCAAATTTTGGGGCTGATGTAAAAAACAAAATTGCTGATACAATCTGGAAGATCAAAGACGGAGCTATTTCAATTGCTGGAAAAGTTAAAGGGGCATTAACAGGCGGATTAAATAAAATATTGATGATTGTTGGTATTGCACTTGTAGCTTTAATCGTTCTCTTTGTAGTATTTTCTAAAATGGGCATGATGCCCACACCATAAATTATCTTGTATAAAAATAATATAAATTAATAAAAATTAATAAAATTCAATTAAAATCACCAGTACAATCTATGACTGAAACTAAATCAATTGATCCCGGTTTGATTACTGAATAGCAAATTGCACAATTTTATCATTGATTATAACTTCGTGCCTTGAAACAGCATTTCACATTTAGACCTAATTATACGATAAAAAACAATTCGTCCGAAGAAGTTCGACGCGAAGGTTTTTCAAGATTGTTACAATATGGATTCAGCTTCACTTTTCTGTTTTGATGATTTCAAAAAAATGTACATGAGAAGTTAATAAATAAGAGAGCAGAATGAAATCTATTAAGCCGTGTTCAAAATATCTGAAAGTTGAATAATCATGTGATGCTGGGTTTAAATAAACTTGAAGTGCTTGCGTTAGATAGAGGATATAATTTTTATGCTCATTAAGGACGGAGTTCAATTTTTTTGAATATAGTTGACTTACGTAGTCGTTAAGCGTAGGTTTATCTTTCAAAGGTTTTAATTCCAATTTTTGTATAAAATCCGATAATATGGTTTCAGTAAAGATCCTTCCTTTGCGTAAGATTTCATGTAAACCATCTTCTGTTGTCGTTTCTTGTGCATCAGATAATAAATCGATTAAATTTGAACGGATTTCTTTTTTGATTTTTATAAATGTGTTAATATCAACTTTTATGGCGTCAATATTCATTATTGAGTAGAAAGAAGGATATTTATCAGGTATGTTTAGAATAATTGATATGAATTCTCTAAGATTCTGTGGGATTGTAATCTGATGGAAGTCGTTGATGTCATCTGTAGTGTACAAACCAGTCATTCCGACTTCATATTCTTCGTCCGTCTCAAAGGTATTTCGACTAGGATTGAAAAATCTAGGATCAGGTAATTCTCGTTTACCTGTTATTTGAATAAATGTCCTCCTAGGAATGATAAAAAAATATTTATTTAGAACGAGGATCGAATTTGTAATATCATCTTCTGAATAGCCTTTTTTCGACAATGAGCGAATCAGTACTCTTTTTGTTCTGAATCTTACTTTCAACAAACTATCAAATATGTGATGAAAAATATTAGAATTATAAGTTATTAGCTTTTTATCAATTACGAACTCACAATATTTGCGAAATAAAATATTTAAGGAGCCTCGATATTTCTTTTGGATAGCTTCTCTAGGTATATGGTAGTAAATACCAGGTGCGATTGAATGAGCACAAAAATCTTCGCTTTCACTTAATCTCTGTAAATTATAATACAAAATTTGGAATGTGATTCTTACAATAATATATCCCTCTTTTATGAATCTTTAATTCTCTAGAATTATATTATTCGTTTACTGGGTTAGATGTAAGAGGAATATATATTGATTGTTTGTGAGGAGACTTATTGAACGAGATTAGGAATAAAGTATAATATTCTTTTCATATTAATTTTTTTAATCTGAATTTACGTTGATGATATTATTATCAACTCCAAGGACTTCTGCGGTATCAAAATTAACTTTTGAGAATTTATTATAGGATATTATTATCTCCTTCCTTAATAATGGATAATTCATTGCGAAATAAGAAATAATGAAAATTGTAACTGAGACTATTATTAAGATACCCAACATAGAAAATATAGAATAAGGAATTATGTTTCCAATTAGATTTTCATATTGAGTTAAGAGTGAATAAAGAAATCCCAATAAAATTGTGATGACAATTCGATCCACCAATTTTTGTTCAAAACCTGTTTTCTCTGTAATCAATTCATTTGATACTGAATTGTAAGTTTCAACCGTATCTAATAAGTTGGGCTTCCAAAATATCCACCATTTATCACGACACGTTTTTTGGTAAAAATTTGAGGTTTTTAGGGATTCTAAATAATAATATATTTCACTTGACTTAATAATCGAATTGATAACACCCTCCCTATTATTCGAATATAGTTTTGAATGTATAATATCTGAAAATTTCATATCATCACCCTCTAAAATTTCATCTGATTCTTTAATTTTTTCAGTGATGTCTTTACGCATCTCTTCTCTATACTCATGGATAAAAAAATCATTATTCCTTATATTAAAAAAATCTTCGTAAAACTTTCCTACTACCAAAAAATATTCCATTCGTTTAATTTCCCATTGAAAATCCTGATGGAGTATTACCGATATAACAATTACAATAATTAAATCCCCGATTAATAAACTTGTCAAATCAATTTCTCCAAGTAATAAGAGTGAAATTCCAAACACTAACGTAAAAATAATTAACATAGATGTGGATATTTTATTAGCTAATTTCTTCCAGAGGTCCCATTTACTTTCTTTTATCTCATTATTCAAAGATGACACAATTTTGACTAATTTGTATTTTTTTTGTTCTCCGTCCTCTCTTTCTGCCCATTCAAGTAATTTAGCAAACAGAAATGTAATACCAATTGCTGCCAAAATATTTCTCATTGGATAAAATTGAACAAAAATGACTATATATCTTTCGTTTAAAAATATTATAAAATTATTTCAATACGATTAAAGCTATACATAGAAAGATTAGAATAAACTAAATATTGGATCGATTATATTTGAACCCAAACTGGTTAGAGATTCTAAAGGAATGTGGATCATAGAAATATCAGATGATAACGAAATAACCTGGTTAACACGAAGACAATATTTAGATACACTCAAAGAAAAATAATTATCTCTTAGACCTAATTATGCGAAAAAAATTAAAATCCCAGTAATTCTTTCCTATCTTTAAGTTGGTTGAATTTCCTAACTGCATGTTCGGCAATATCTGCAATTAATAGTTCTGCATTAAAACCAGTCTGAAGAGCATGGGCTAATGTACTAATTAGATCGTTCAATGCATAGGTCACTGAATTGTTGTTTGATGAGTTTCCATAGATAGCAATACTACCTTCAGCTACACTTGCTTTTTCAAGATAATTTTCCATTTGATTGAAAGCACCTAGCGGAGTAACATCGAATTCATCGTTTGTTTTTTCGATAAAGGCTTCAGTTATAACATTTGGTTTTATAAATTTCAATGCTTCGGAAATATGTTTAAATTGCCTTTCGGACATAGTTAACCAAGGGAATATTGTCACATCTTTTATTCTTCCAATGAATTTAATTAAACCCTTAATAAAATCATTTTTTTCAGAGAACCAAAGAGCCCACGCATAATCCCAATATTCTAAAACTTCTATATTGTCAGATATAAACGCATTCAAACAATATCTCGGATCGAGAATTTCATGAAATCCATCAAAGAAATCACGAAACGGATGAGTAAAAATTAGGGACCAATTTATTTCTTGGTTTGAAACAATATTGAAATAAAAGTCGGTGTGTTCAAACTCTTTAGGATTAAGAGTAAGAACAGCTTGGAACGGATAAATATCCGTCTGTCCTACAATTTTAATATAATCTGATTCAATAATTTCCGTGTGGTACAATGTACTTATACTTTCATGAAATTGCCCAATTTGGATTTCTCTAACCAACTCACCACTTGATTTAGAGGGATAATTCATGAAACCTTCAATTTTCATATTAGTAACATACAATGCATCTAATATATAACTAGCAAGTTTTAGTAAAACTTCTAAACGGAGGGTTTTATCGATGTTTTTCTTTAAAGTCACGTATATCATTTTTTACCTCCAATCCTTTATTTTTGGCTGAACAACTTCCCAGACATTTGAAGTAGGTGCCCCATAGTCGACGTAGAAAACAGGGATTTTTTTACCGGTTATGGTTACATGTTTATTTTTTGCACCCTCCCTTAAAATATAATTGTCGACAGAATAATGCTTTGTACTTATCCCCTTAATTTTTTTTCCCATAATTATTGCGAACTCGGTTTCAGATCCTTTCCTTTCAATTGCTTTTGCGACACTTTCTAATTGATCCTTTGCTTCAAAAACATTAGTGGGATTTTTTTCTTCGATAATTGCGTATTTTCCATTCAAATACAAAACCATTCCATCACAACAAACTTCATCTTGAGACATTTTTAGATATTTCCTTATCTTCGTTTCATTACTGAACACTTCTACTATTTGATCTTCTAAATGCCCAGCTGATTCTAGAAACTCAATATATTTAGTCGGAATTGCTTTTTGAAATTTTATTTTTCTTCCTGGTTTCACACTCAACACTCGTCCAGTATTTAATCTTTGAACAACATATTGAACATTATTTACTTATCCCCTTAATTTTTTTTCCCATAATTATTGCGAACTCGGTTTCAGATCCTTTCCTTTCAATTGCTTTTGCGACACTTTCTAATTGATCCTTTGCTTCAAAAACATTAGTGGGATTTTTTTCTTCGATAATTGCGTATTTTCCATTCAAATACAAAACCATTCCATCACAACAAACTTCATCTTGAGACATTTTTAGATATTTCCTTATCTTCGTTTCATTACTGAACACTTCTACTATTTGATCTTCTAAATGCCCAGCTGATTCTAGAAACTCAATATATTTAGTCGGAATTGCTTTTTGAAATTTTATTTTTCTTCCTGGTTTCACACTCAACACTCGTCCAGTATTTAATCTTTGAACAACATATTGAACATTATTTACTTATCCCCTTAATTTTTTTTCCCATAATTATTGCGAACTCGGTTTCAGATCCTTTCCTTTCAATTGCTTTTGCGACACTTTCTAATTGATCCTTTGCTTCAAAAACATTAGTGGGATTTTTTTCTTCGATAATTGCGTATTTTCCATTCAAATACAAAACCATTCCATCACAACAAACTTCATCTTGAGACATTTTTAGATATTTCCTTATCTTCGTTTCATTACTGAACACTTCTACTATTTGATCTTCTAAATGCCCAGCTGATTCTAGAAACTCAATATATTTAGTCGGAATTGCTTTTTGAAATTTTATTTTTCTTCCTGGTTTCACACTCAACACTCGTCCAGTATTTAATCTTTGAACAACATATTGAACATTATTAGGGTGAGTATTGGCAAAATGTCCATCAACATTGTCAAGTCGCCTATTCCATTGATTGTGGCATTCAAGACAATTATACATTCCATTTTTTCTATAATATATTTTCATTATGGAATGATATTGTCTTAATGTTATCCATTTTCTATCAATATAGCATTCAATATCTCTATGATGTTTTTTAATCATTAAATGCTTATTATGGTCAAAGTCATTTTTTGATTCTTTTCCACAATCTTCAATTGGACATTTGACCGACTTTACCAAGCTATCAGCTTCTATTAGGATTGTTATTGGATGTAAGTTATTCGCTCTTAAATTCTTGTGGTCTTCATTTCTAAAATCGCGTTCTAAAACATACTTTTGCAATGTGTTCGATTGATAGAACACAATTAGGTATATTAGTTAGAAACCATAGAGATTAAACCGAAAGTATTGATTCCCCCTGTCTCAATCTGACTGAATTACGTAAAGATAGAGCTATCCGAAAATATTGATCGTAATAATGGGTTATTTCGATATACCAACAATATATTTAATTTTAGGAAGCTGTAAAATTAAATTGTGATGGTAGTAAATGATCCAGATTTTGCATTATTTGAAGCAGCCTTAAAAAATGCGAAGCAATATTTAAAAGATGCTCAAACATTACTTGATGCTGGTTCGCCAGCTCATGCCTATGCATTAACCGTATTGGGTTTTGAAGAAATGGGTAAGTCAATATTAGGTTATTCATGTCTAATGGGTTTTAGATCCAGAGAAGATTCCGAATTTCAATTGATGTTTAAAGCCAAAGGATCACATGAGAAAAGACAGTTGTTGACTTTTGAATTAATCTTTGGTATGGTTATGATTAATTGGATTGAAGAATCAAATTCAAAAAAGGAAATCAATCAACTAAGTACAAAACATCAAAAACAGCTTATTTCAAGAAAAAAATATATTAACGAAATACTAAAAATTGCAAAAATTGATGGTGAGCTCTGGGAAAACTACTTGAAATCAATATTTTCACTTCAGGAAAAATTTAATAAAAACCCAAAATGGTTATCAAATAAAAAAGAACAGGCAATGTATGTTTCCTCAAAAACTAAGAAAGGGGTAAAAGGGGCAGTGATTGAATCTCCACTTGATGAACATCTATTTTCACAAGAACAAGTTCAACGTGTTATTCAATCTCACAATTCTTTCCTTGGTTTCTTGAACATATTTGAAAAGGGAATTAAATCCAACAAAAAAATCGAAAGGGGCATAGGTAAAATACGACTTAATATCAAACAGTTCGTGAATGATATGAAATCGGAATTTGAAAATAGTTAATATGCTACACATGATGATAGCATCACATTTAGACAGTTAAACTGAAATAATAGCTTTATTACATAATTGGTTTGGAAACAATTATCTAAAAACAATATCAGAGTTTAAAGCAACAATAGAAACATAGAATTACCAAAATTACTAATATTTCTTAGTGAATATTCAACTCAGAGAAAATTTGATAGAGTCTTTTATGGAATTGTTCCAGTATGTCACAAACAATAAGAAACAAACACATAAGAAAATACCTCAATGGAATAATAATCCAGAATATTTTAATGATCAATCCAAGATTCAGAATATAACACTGTTTGATCAAGCCCAGGAAACATTTTGGAATATTGTATTCCTAGTTCGAAAAGAAAGAGGATCAGCCTTCCTGACCGGAAATGAGATTAGAGATTTATTATGGGATCACATATTCATTATTGTAAATGATGAACACGAAATATTAGATAATAAAAATGAAATTGGCAAAGTTGTAGATCAGTTTATTGAAATGACAAATAAGCAAACAACAAAATGGGAAGTTATTATTTCCATAGAGGATGTTGAGTTAAAGGATGATCTGACGTTAAATGAGAGCGAGAGACTTATTTATATTTCAGATGATCAAAAATCTAATAATAAATGGATCACGCGACTTAATAATTTATTTTATCTTAAGAGTGATGCAAGAATGAAGCAAGCCTTCATGAATCGCAATTACGCAGAAATCGTTGTTTTTGCGAATCACCAAGATATTGCAATGAAAAAAGCTTTGACGAAATTAAAAAAGCTCATGACGATTGTTAATTTAATTTACAATACTCAATTTATAATCACTCGAAATTCTCAATGGAGAATGGACCCCCAAGTTAATATATTTGCCTATGATAAAGGAAATCAAAAAGGGTTTGTTTCTTTTCAACGCTTAGCAAGTATTAATTTTCAATTAGAGATTGGTAAAACCAAAGATCAATTTTTGGAGAAAATTTATAATTGGAACCATTATTTAGATTCAATAGAAATACAAAATAATCAATTCCTACAAAAAATTGATCTGGTTATTAAATGGTACGGAAATCTACTCAAATCACAAGATATTGACACTCAAATCCTATTTTGTTGTACAATTCTCGAAACGCTACTAACAAGGAAAAAAGAAGATGGTACAAAGAAAGCCTTAATTGCGTTTCGTATTAGTATATTTTACTTTAGATCTGAATATCAAAAATACATTGAAACATCAGATTGGTTGGATTTGTATCGACAGAGAAACCAAGTAATCCATGGAACAAGAAGTTATGAAATGATTCAGCACGAATATAATACAGAATATGTTGTTGAAGAAGAACCTTACCGAGAACATACAAGAATGATGGTGAATCGAGTAGGCAAATTAATTTACGATGTTTACAGTACTTTTTACAATTTACATAAAAATAGAAATAAAGACGGATTGACAGAATTTCAGACGATCGATCAATTTATCAATTGGATTGACAATAGAAATGATGAAGTATTGATAGACGGTATCAAGATATTTGCGAATGATGATGGTTTTAAAAGCTTATGGAATAATAAAAATCAATATAGATCAGAGTTTCTTAATGCACGTAAGCAAATAAAACGAACTTCATGATTAAAAATGAATTAAAATTATCATTATTTTTGTGAAACTGTTACTGGGATTTTCGGGGCATCCTTAAGTTACATAGAAGCTGTTTCAGAATAACTGGTGATTTATGGGAAATGGTGTTAGAAGAACGATGATTGGTGGTCGACCAAATGTACACTCCCTCGAAGCGAATTGCGCGCTAGTCTGAGAGCTAGTTAAATATCCACTTTCAAATCTTACCAATAGCTAGGGTGAGGATAATTCTGCTCGAATCTTTAAATGAAGGGGTTTAGATTGAAATGTGTCAAATAAATCAAAACTAAACCCCGTAATGGTCGATGTGGGTTTGGCAAATTTAAAATCTCTCGTTATTACGTATGTCAGAAGTACAACAATCATTGAAAACTCTTCTTCAAAATGGATAAAATTCTTAATTTTTAGTTTTCTGTTTTTAATAACCTTAATTCACAAATGGCTAGCATATTGGATAGAAGCCACTGGAAGACTACAATGTTCCTCTTGCCAGACACAAGTGTATACCAAACGTGGATCATTTTCCCGGAGATGGCAAGACTGGAACCTCGGTATCGAGTATGCTTGGACAGTGCCAAGATATCAATGTAGGAACTGTCATAATTCGTTTAACATTTTTACCAATACTTCATTCGCCTATTGCAAAGTCCCTCCTGCTTTAATAGTTCTTGAACCGATGATTTTATTTCTTCGCAAAATCAAATCGGCTGAGTTAGGATGGTTACAATGGAGTAATGAAACAAGAAAATTAGCCTTCGATCTCTCAATATCATCATTTCTGAAAAAAACTCTGATTCTCAAACAGCTTTTTGATTTAAGAGACTACATGAAGACTCCAACCTCCCTGCTGTTCTTTCTCCGAAATTGCCTTAATGAAAAACAACGTCGTCTATTCCTTGGATTATTTGCACTCAACCTTCCTCGAGGTGGCATGAAACAATTACATCAACTCACTGGAGCTGCTCTCAAGACAATCCACAGAGGTAAACAAGAATTGCTAGCTCAACAATCCAGTAATCATCATAATTCTCCCATTAGATTATCAGGAGGAGGAAGAAAGTCAAAAGTAACAGATCCAAACTATGCGGGTCAAGTTCTTCAATTGATAGAGGATGAAACTGCTGGTGATCCAATGACCGGATTAAAATGGACTCGCAGGAGTCTACGGAAGCTTGCTACGGCATTAACCGAGATCGATATATTTCTTGCTCTGAGTACGATTGCAAGGATTTTGAGACATAATAATTATTCCCCCAAAGTTAATAGTAAAACAAAATCGCTCAAAGGAAACCATCCGCAACGGGATCAACAATTTCAAATCATTGCTGCTCAGAAGTTACAATTCTTTGAAGCTGGTAACCCTATTATTAGTATTGACTGCAAGAAAAAAGAGTTGATTGGAGATTACAAGAACCCGGGTCAGCTATGGAGACAACAACCATTTGAGACCTTAGATCACTCTTTTCCTGGCAAGAAAAATTCGATCTTAGTCCCATTCGGTATCTATGATCTACAAAATAATCATGGCTTCATCTATTGTGGCACTAACAAGAGTACTGCTGAATTTGCTGTTGAAGCGATTGTCATGTGGTGGCATCGGCACGGTTCTAAACGATATCCAAATGTAAACGAATTATTGTTACTGTGTGATACAGGTGGAGGTAATGCTGCAAGAAGCTATTTATGGAAATGGTTTATTCAGGAAAAACTTGCAGATGAATTGGGATTGACTGTCCAAATCTGTCATTATCCCTCTGGAACATCAAAATGGAATCCAATTGAACATCGACTTTTCAGTTATATCAGCCTTAACTGGGCTGGTCGCCCCCTTATCGATCATGAAACAGCTTTAAATTACATCAAAACCACAACTACAACGACGGGGTTGAAGGTAGATGCCATCATGACGGAAAAAGAGTATCAAACCGGCTTAAAAGTTTCTGCAGAGCAATTAAGCACACTTAATATTACATTTGACACCTTGATTCCAGCATGGAATTACCAAATAAAACCAAGAACAAGTAGTCAAACAACCAAACATGATAACTTTTGGCTACTCAAGAAGCCAATTCCATTACAGAAGCTAGATTATACTTGTGAAGCCTGTTCCAAGGAATTCAAAAATAAGACATTCTCTACCATTGAAAATCACACCTGGGCTTGTAGGAAGGATCGTTTTTGTGATAACTGCGGAAAAAATTATAAAAACAAATTACGAAGTTCTTTTCAAAATCACATCTGGAGCTGCGGAAAAGATCATTTGTGTCCAAAATGTGGAGAGAATTATCGAAATAAAACCCGGCGATCATACAATTTTCATGTTTGGGGATGTAAGGTAGATCGTTTGTGTAGCATATGTGCTAAAAATTATCGGGATAAAACTAAAAAGAACTATGATATTCATATCAAAAAGTGTAAATCTACAAAATCTTGAAATTAAACGTTAATGGGTAGTTATTCTGAAACAGCTTCATATAGACTTAATTATCTGCAATTAAATTTGTGCAACAACAGGATTCTAACTAACTTGAATTATTAAATCTTATCCAAAATTAAAAAAATTAATATAAAAATTATCCAAGCTATTCCCACTGAGGCAATGAAAACAATAGAGATCAATATATCATCAACAAATCTTTGAATTATATTTCTTTTTTCCCCCTTTAAAGAAAACCACCTATCTGGAAAGAGTTGGAGTATATAGAATATGATCATTCCAGTCAAAATTGCAGGTAAAAAGCGATTGTTGGATGGATCGATTCTTCCTGTATCAAAAAATCCACTAAATAACACTACTGCTGCACCAGAAATCAATAACTTAAAAATTGTTTCAAACCTTAAAAATTTTTTAGGTTCTTCTTTAATCTCAGTAGGCATTTTAAATGAGTATAGATCAGAATGACAATAACCACAAAATTGATCCTGTGAATCGTTAACAGTGCCACAGTTGGAACACGACACCGTTGCTTGGGACCCGCTATTAGCTGGTAGTTTTGACATGAAAACTGGATCGTGATTTGTTTTATAACTTTTATTGAAATTTTTATTTATATTGATAAATTAAACTCTAGTTCACAAGAAAATATTTTCAAAGAAAAACTCGATAAAGAATAAAAATCTGATCCAAATTACAATTCTCATTAGGGTAAAAATTATTGACACAACAATCATATCTCCTAGCGACAAATAATCTAAAATAACTTAATAACTTTATCCGTTTGCTCTTCCAGTGAGATAGTTTCAGCCGCTTAAAAATAATATAGATTTCGGACCAGGTGGAAAATACACATTTCCTATATCCTGTTAAAAAATCTCAGAACCTAGATAACATATGAATACTACTGGGGTGAATATGAAGGGAAAATTACAGCTAAAAAACCTAGAACATTCACTAAACTATCTGGATATGACACATCTGCCAATCCGAAAGTATTGATCTTATCATCATTTAGAACTATATTATAGCTTTAACACATAAGAATTATAATAAGAGGTTTGTTTTTAATTATTGCATGTCCATAATTTTTGTTTGGGCATGCTCCCTCCCCCCACTCTTTGTTAGGTATGGAGATGTTGGAATTTATATTGGCATATTTTAAAGAGATGTTTAGGGAATATTTTTATCTAACAGTGAATGAAGGATTATCCAGAGAGTAGGGTTATTTTACTTCATCAACAAATCATTAATAATTTCAATTTCTGTTTTATCATAATATTTACAAAGTGCTTTCAACCATTCTTGTTCAGTCTTATCTAAAAATAACCATAGTTTCACATTTTCAATATTATTTTTATCTTTATTTAATTTTAAAAAAATATCAGGATGATAAAGAAATATTCCCAGGTTAATTAATTCTTCACAAGTTAAACCAGTATTTTCAATTAATGAATCGAAAACACCTTTGAGATCTGGAGTTACTTCAATCGAGTATTCATTCATAAACAAATTATGTAAACTGAAAATAATTGAAATATGTTAAGATAGGGTTAATCGTAAGTAAAAATTCAAGAAACAAAATTAAATAAAATTAAATAAAAAAAACCTCTGATCGATTTAACTTGTCTCAAATTCAATTAAATACCTAATGTTTATACATTTTAATTGATTAAAATATTCAGATTCATGAAATATCCGAATTGCGTATTAGGATGACGAAAGTATTGATCTTATCATCATTTAGAACTATATTATAGCTTTAACACATAAGAATTATAATAAGAGGTTTGTTTTTAATTATTGCATGTCCATAATTTTTGTTTGGGCATGCTCCCTCCCCCCACTCTTTGTTAGGTATGGAGATGTTGGAATTTATATTGGCATATTTTAAAGAGATGTTTAGGGAATATTTTTATCTAACAGTGAATGAAGGATTATCCAGAGAGTAGGGTTATTTTACTTCATCAACAAATCATTAATAATTTCAATTTCTGTTTTATCATAATATTTACAAAGTGCTTTCAACCATTCTTGTTCAGTCTTATCTAAAAATAACCATAGTTTCACATTTTCAATATTATTTTTATCTTTATTTAATTTTAAAAAAATATCAGGATGATAAAGAAATATTCCCAGGTTAATTAATTCTTCACAAGTTAAACCAGTATTTTCAATTAATGAATCGAAAACACCTTTGAGATCTGGAGTTACTTCAATCGAGTATTCATTCATAAACAAATTATGTAAACTGAAAATAATTGAAATATGTTAAGATAGGGTTAATCGTAAGTAAAAATTCAAGAAACAAAATTAAATAAAATTAAATAAAAAAAACCTCTGATCGATTTAACTTGTCTCAAATTCAATTAAATACCTAATGTTTATACATTTTAATTGATTAAAATATTCAGATTCATGAAATATCCGAATTGCGTATTAGGATGACGAAAGTATTGATCTTATCATCATTTAGAACTATATTATA
>MDVR01000053.1 GCA_001940725.1 Candidatus Heimdallarchaeota archaeon LC_2
ACTGGATCAATTATTGCTGGAAGAATAGCACATGATTCTGGATTTGATAATTTATTTCCAGTTGCTTTCGGGATAACAATGATCTCAATAATTGCAATCCCGTTCTTGAGAGATACCCGTAAAAAATTATCAAGTGAAAATCCAATCGGAAATTTTTATGGTGGAAGGATCTCACAACAATTTGGAGCGAATAGAGCTTCGCAAGTTGGAATTATCATTTTAGTTTTTGGAGGTTTAGTGTTAGCATTTACTGAAACTATTATAGTCTTTATGATTGGAAATGCGATATTAGGACTTGGAATCGGATTATTATTTGCCTCGTCTGCAATTGCATTGGTTGAAATTTCTTCAGTTCATCATAGAGCTAAAGCGATTTCATTTATGGAATTATCAGTATATGTAGGTACAGCTACTGGATCAATTATTGCTGGAAGAATAGCACATGATTCTGGATTTGATAATTTATTTCCAGTTGCTTTCGGGATAACAATGATCTCAATAATTGCAATCCCGTTCTTGAGAGATACCCGTAAAAAATTATCAAGTGAAAATCCAATCGGAAATTTTTATGGTGGAAGGATCTCACAACAATTTGGAGCGAATAGAGCTTCGCAAGTTGGAATTATCATTTTAGTTTTTGGAGGTTTAGTGTTAGCATTTACTGAAACTATTATAGTCTTTATGATTGGAAATGCGATATTAGGACTTGGAATCGGATTATTATTTGCCTCGTCTGCAATTGCATTGGTTGAAATTTCTTCAGTTCATCATAGAGCTAAAGCGATTTCATTTATGGAATTATCAGTATATGTAGGTACAGCTACTGGATCAATTATTGCTGGAAGAATAGCACATGATTCTGGATTTGATAATTTATTTCCAGTTGCTTTCGGGATAACAATGATCTCAATAATTGCAATCCCGTTCTTGAGAGATACCCGTAAAAAATTATCAAGTGAAAATCAAGTCTTTTATTCAACAGCTCGAGACAAATTAGAATTGATTCGATTAGATTGGGAAAATAAGAAAGATGCTGATGAAGTTAATGAATTATTTGATTTATTTATCCCAATAACCGAGAGAAAAATCGATAGAACTGAGGATCATAAGTTTTCGAGACGAATTTTTCTAAAATCGTCATTCCTACTTACTTTTAGTTCTGGAATTGTTTCCAGAATATCTGACACGACTATGATAATAATTTTTCCATTACTAATACTGCTGTACGGTTTTAGTCCATTTGAATTAGGATTATTTGTGACTCTTTTCACATTATTTTGGAGTTTTGGAATTGCAATTTCTGGACCAATCGCCGATACAATGGGACGGAAATTACCCTTAGTTCTGGGGTTACTTATGGAAATGTCAGGTTTTATAATGCTATTTTTCAGTGGATTAAACGATTGGTTCCCAATAGTAACGATAAGTATGGCAGTTGCAGGTTTGGGAAGAGGAATTTATTTCCCAATTCCAGCATCAGTATCTACAGATTTAGTTCCTTCAAAGTATAAAGCCTATAGTCTTGGAGTTTATCGATTCTTTTTAGACATTGGATATGTAATAGGTGCTTTACTTCTAATTGTAATAGTAGAATTTAGACCAGGTGTAATTAATGAAGTAGATTTACTTGAGCCAACTATGACAATTCTGATATTTATACTGTTTTTGCAGGCTTTAGCTGTTTTACTATTTTTTAAGGACCCCCGCCCAGGTTTTAGACAGTTGGGTTCAATGAAAGAACATCTTCTTCTTGTGAAACAATCCTACTCCTACCTTATACAAGCGATTGAAAGATTTACAGAATCTAGAATACCAGAAGTTAAGAATTTACTCAAAAAAGCCAAACAAGAGGAAAGAAAAGCTGATAGCTATATTGAGCAGATGATCAGAGCGACCTATTCAGGTGCATGGAAAGCAACTGACGCATATGAATTATTACAGTTTTCTACCAAAGTTGACAAAGCATTAGGACATTGTATCAGATCCGTACGAAAACTACTCCATGTAAAAGAAAAACTTCCAATTGGATTTAGATCAAAGTTAAAATATTATAGTAATCTTCTGGAAGCTTTAATTGAGACTACTGAAGAAACTTTCAACCTAATATCTGTGAAATTTTATTTAGCTGTAGAACAAAGTTATCAGGTTAATTTTGTCGAAGAATTTCTTGATATTATTCATAAACAGCTCTGGGAAGAATTATTGAAAAATGCAGACAACATCTCACCTATGTCATTGATGTTGTTATCAAGTGTAATTGAATCACTTGAAAAGAGTGCCAATATTCTTGAGGATGCAGCTGAGATAATTAGATTGATATCATTTAAACATTAAAAATTTGAATGATTTACCTAACCATGATCTAACCGTTATTTCTAATATAAATAATGATTTTTCACGTTCCACAAACAACATCGGGTGTTGCCACCACTTCTTGCGAAGCTAATAATGTTCTCGATTTATTTGATAAATCCGTGTTTCTGTCATCTTCTCCCTCACTCGATGGCTCGAAAAATGAGATCAGCAAAGATGGGTTACCGTGATTTTTTACCACCGCTTGATACTGTTAACGGCGTTTCTGTCAGACAGATTAGAACTTCCTCAGGGATTATTTTTATAAAATACCTTCATAGTTTTCGGTTCCGCAGAACCTAGTTCTCTAATGATCATTACTCACTTGACTATTTAAAGGACTGAGTTTTATTATTTGTTAATTTATTTAACCGTTATACCATGTTTTCCTTATCTTCAAAGTAAGTTTTCATGAGTTCTAATTGAAATGGTTTATCAACATCAAAAGCAACTTCAGCATCTTGAGAGATTATCAGCTTCGATTTCATTTTAAATATTTTTGTCATCAATTTTTCCGCATCTTTAATTTTTACTCGTTTTAAAGCCAATTTCGTAAAGGTCCAAGGAGATGCTTTGAATAAGGATTTAGTGAAACTTTTACGGCTTTTGGATATTTTATTTAGTATTGTCCTTAGAGATTCAGCATATTCCAAATCCGTCATATTAAGGTCTCCACCGCAATAATATGATTTTTCAATTTTTGTAAATGATCTGCCATTATTGGGGAATGCTTTATCCATGATGGTTTTTTCTACAGCTGTGTGATTAAGAGAGCTGTTTCTATCACCACATTCTAGAATAAATCTTTTTAGAATCTCTCCTGAAATCCCAGGTATATCTCCTGACAGATTTACAGAGTGTTTGGATTCAGCTGGAAAAATAGAGGGATCATTATTTGCTTTTTCGACTAGAAAATTAGCAGCATCAACAATTTTATCCATTTGCTTTCCTTCAGACATAAAAAAATCAATTTTATCTTCTGGAATACCTTCAGGAATTACTACTCTATTCTTTGGAATACCAGTCAATAATATATATGAATAATATTCAGAATCTCGAATTGCCTCTAAAACTCGAGTTAGCATAGGCTTTCCATTAATAATTATTTCTGCTTTGTAATCAACATCAGCGTATTCCATTAGCCTATCTCGCTTACTTGGAGAACCAGCAAGAATTATGAAGGGTAGTTTTTTATCCTGCAATTTAATTTCACATTGGATATTGGCTTTATTAATTTATAGAAGATATTATTATTATATTATGGAGATTTAGTTGAGATTCAATTTTTAGTTTTTATCGTTTTCTTTTTACTCGAGGAATTATCTGAAGAATTCTCTCCTTTAAATAAATCTCCCAGATTAACACCAGCTTCCTTCATTGCTGTAATATTGGGGATTAATGAATTTAAAGTTGAACCGAGACCGTCGCTATTAACTGGAAGAAATAATTTGGTATTGTTCTGAATACCTTTTGCAACGTTTTCTGAAACAACTTTTTGAGCTTCCGCACCAATTTCTGCTAGCTTAACGGAAATACCAGCCTCATTGAACGATTTTAATGCTTTTGCCAGTTTATCTGTACCTTCTGCTTCTGCAAGAAGACGTAATTTAATCGACTCTGCTTCTGCATTTGCACGTAATTTTATTGCCTCCGCATCAGCCTGAGCTGTAATTAGACGAGCATCTGCTTTTCCTTGAGCTTCAACACGTATTTTCTCTGCTTCAGCATGTGCAGTGATTTCGATCTTTTCTTGATTGATCTCAGCCTTTCTTTTAGTCTCTACATCAAGAACTTCCATTTCCCTTGCAGTGAGTATTGCCCTCTGTGTAGAAATTGATTGTTCTTGTTCCAATCTTGCATTTTCAGATAATTTAAAAGATTCCTGTCTTTTAACCTCAGCTTCAGATCTTTTAGTTGCTTCAGTAATTTCAGCACTACTCATTTGTATTGCTTCAGCTTCTCGAGCCATTTTATTTATTTCAGCACTCCGAACCCTTTCAAGATCATGAATAACAGTGCTACCATCCGTATCGACAATATTCTTTATATCAAATAATGTAACCCGGACACCCACTCTAGATAAAGAGGTTGATGTTGAGGTGTAAATCGATTCTTCAATAACATCTCTCTCTCTCATAATTGTTTGTAAATCATATTGCATAGCTTGAGATCGAGCTGCAGATTGAATTGTATCATCAACGATGGGACGAATCTTTGCAGCTGAATTTTGAATATTTTCAATCCCCAATGCAGACGCTGCTGTTTTTGCATCACCAATTTGAACCTTACAACTGATTTCAACAGCAAATGGAAGATAATTTTTATCATGAAGTTGGATTTTTGGAACAATAATTTCAATTACAGCTTTGCTTAAAATATTTCTTGTCTGAAAAAATGGAATAAACACGTATCGTCCGGACGCATCATATATACTAAATTTCCTCCCAGAAATTACATGAATCTCATGAGGAGGTACTACTGTAAAATTTTTTAGAAAAACAACAAAAGCGAGTACTAGAAGGAATCCAATATAAATCAAGTTTGTACTTACCATATTAACCTACTTTGAAATATACAAGCAGAATTATATAAATTATCCTATAATTCAGCAGATTTTAAAGGATTTACAAATTTATTAATTACTGATTTATTCAGAGCCATGGTCGAGCTGTATGATTTTCTTAATAGCATAAAATAAGCATATTAATTCAAATTCAAAGTAAAACATCGATATCTTCCTAATGAAGATCAATTAAATGATTTAGTTACTTAGTGAATGAATTTATAAATGTCATCGAGAGCTATAATTCAATGAAGGGGATTTTTCTCCAACTAATAAAAATATCTATCTCATTATTATTAATAATAAGTATAAGTAATCCTGTTTCGGGATTAAATGGAACCGATGTATGGAGTGAAGGTAGTTTTATGATATTTGAAACTGATATACGACTTATTTATAACCATGATATTGAGCCAACATTGCCTGCCAATATTGATATTTCAAATGAAGAATTAATAATAAAATATGAAGGATTAAATGATGATGAGAATATGGAATTTACTGAATCGTTTTTGGACGAGGTGGGTGAACACGCGATAATTGATCCGCGCACAGGTCTAACTAATGAAAATGATCTCACATTTCGATTTTCATCAACTAAAGGTTGGGAGGACGGATTTGAAACAGAATATAGAGAAAGGTTTGAGTACGAAGATGATTTAGGTTTTCATTCTAATACAGAAAAATATAAAGTAATAGGGGACAAATTTGACTATTCTTTGAGGGTTGATGGAGTTAGCAAAACTATTTCTAGCTGGAAGTTAGAAATTGATAGTGAAATCAGTTATAACATTGGATTATTCTCATTTCAAGAAAAAACTCTGTTGAAGTTTAGTATGACTAATGGAAATGGAGTACTTATTCAATCATCAATTAAGCAGGAAGTAAATGTCAAAGCAATTGAGGATACCACATTTGAAACTCTAATATTTTTTGAATTCATAATGGATGCAATAAAATCAGAAGGTGTTAAACTGAACTCAAGTTCTGATTCTGGATTTGTAAGTCTATTAATACCATGGTCCACTCTAATGACATTAACTATTATTATCTCATTTTACCGTAGAAGAAAAACATAACTTTATTGTAATCTTCTTTTTGAATCCCTTCTCTTCGGTCGTACCCCTTTACTTTTTTCTATTAAACCTTTAAATTTAGTTTCCGGATCTTCTAACGCCGCATATATCCCAAATAATAACATAATAGGAACTATCCAAATTGCTGGTCCATAAAATAAAGCAATGATTACACCAACTATAGAACCAATTACCATAGACATCAAACCTTCTTTTATATTTTCAGAACGGATCTCGTCTCGTTTTTTCTTATCTAAAACGGGAAATTTAACATTGCGAGCATAATATGATTTTCGATTTATATTTTCTTCAGTAGGACGCTTAAAGTAATAATCTAATTTGGTTACGGTACGCAGATCTGATTTGGATATGGGGGTTAAATTAAAACAATTAAAACACTCTCTGCCAAAGTGTCTTGACCCCGAATTAATCAATTTGAAATTCCCGATTTTGTATCTTTTCTGGGTCCGAACAAATTGTAGAGAATTGTCTGAATCACATTTTGAGCAAGTTTTTGTTAGGTATTCCTCAGACCATCCGACAGCATCTATCTGGATCACATATTTCAACTGATTTGATATAAATTAAAGCCAACTATCATTCAAATGATATTTTCTAAAATATCTTTGGTACAAATGAACACTCTTTATTATATCATAACAATTCACGGACATAGAAAATGGAAAATGAAAATCTTGTAGTTATTTCTCGATCTAATTTGAGAACTGTTAGTTTTGGGATCGCATTACCTATAGGATCAGCAATTGAACCTATACCTGGAGTTACAGATGTTCTAATTACACATATGCTTCGCAATACAATGAAATATAATGAGAACGAATTTGCTGATATAATTGATAAATACGGAATAGGAATTTTCAGCGATGTGGATCGTACTTCTACAATATTAGGATTTCGAGTACCACCTCAACATTTGAAAAAATCATTAGAAATTTTCAATGAAATATTAACCGAACCAAATTTTAGTGAAGATACTATTCAGAAAATTGTTCAACAACAGATTGGAGGCTTACAACAAATAAAAAGTACACCTGAAGCGATGGTTTCGAATTATACTAAATGGACTTCATCATTTGGAACAGATCCAATCACCAAACACCCTGCTGGCTCTATTGAAGGACTACAAAAATTAAATACTTCAGATTTAGAAAACTGGCACAAAGCCATATTAAGGTACAATCCTTACTTCGCGTCGGTTGGGAAGGATATCAGTGAAATAAAATTTAAAGAACATGGGCTTGAAAATATTTTATCCATATTTGGAGGTAATGCTGGAGATTATAATCCAATCAGCAACTCATCTAATGATTTAAGTTCTAATTATGATGAACCTGAAGTACCCTCATCAAATGCATATATTGGGATTAATATTCGAGGAAGCGATCCATCTTTAAATAATTATGGTGAGGATCTATATCGCGCAATAATAAGTGGAGGTATGTCCGCACGAATGTTTACAAAGATTAGAGAAGAGAAGAATCTCTCTTATGCTCCAAGGATGTCAGTTGAAAGGTTCACTAAGGGAAGTTTACTTACAGCATTAATGGATGTAAGCCCTGATCGAGCAGTTGAAGCACTGGAAACAACAGTTAATCTTCTGCATGAAGCCATAATTTATCCAGTGGATAAAGATGAGATGAATAGGGCTTTAAAAGGAGCACAAAGGATCGCAGTCTTTGTGTCGGATTCATCAGTATCCTACACCAATTTTATCTTAGATCGGTTGATTACTAACCGTGAATATGATCTAAACGCTATAAAAAACCAACTAACTAAAACTTCTGAACAAGATTGGCAAGATCAAGTTCAAGAATTATGGACAAAGAGAAATATTAGTTTTGCAGTTTCAGGTCAAGCTGGAGATGTGATGAATAAATGGGAAGAAATAATGGAGAAGATGTTTTGAAAATGAATAATGATAATTTCGAAGTACGAATATTAAAAAATGGTACCCCAGTACTATTAGCCATCTTCCCTGATTCGGAAACTGTTACTTTGGGAATCACATATAATGTCGGTGGTCGAAATGAATGGAAAAAAGGAAAAGAATACGATGGTGTAAGTCATTTTCTTGAACATCAATTCTTTAAAGGAAATCCTGAAGCAGGTTTAGACCCAATTGAAGTGAATCAAGCATTTGATGCACTTGGAGGTTTGACAAATGCATTTACTATGGAGGATACGACTTGTTATTATGTTAAATGTCTAAACACAGAATTAGATAATGCAATAACCCTTTGGAACAAACTCTTAATTTTCGGTGAAATTGATAAAAAAGAATTTGATAAAGAATCCTTTGTTGTAAGGCAAGAATTCAAGAGAATTGAGGATTCGCCACCTTCACTCCTATACAGAAAAATGAAAAAGGAATTACATAGAGGTACAAGTCTTGAAATGGACGTGATCGGAAATGAAGATAGTCTCTCATCTATCAATCTTCAGCAAATGGAAACATACAGAGATGAACATTATGGAATGGAAAATGCAGCGCTAATGGTTCTGGGTAATTATGATAAAGAATCTGTATTCAAGAAATTAAATGATACATTTGGATCAAAACCAGCAAAATCTGAAAAACCCAAATATGAATTAACATCATTTAAACGGGCAAATGAATCAAAAATGAAAATAGTTAAAGTTGATAAACAAACTCCACTGGTTTTTTATGGTCTTGGTATCAAAACATTAGGAGGTTTATCTGAAGATCGTGCAGCATTAGAGATCTTAATGGCATATCTTACCTTAGGAAAATCTAGTTTGTTAAGAGAAAAATTAGTCAGATCTGGAATTTGTGCATTTGCTACATCTTTTACTGAATTGTATCAAGATGTTGGGAACCTTATTTTGCTTGCAGGAACTTCACCTCAAAGTTACCCTGTTGCACATGATACGACAATGAAAATGCTACATGAGTTACGCACTATGAATTGGACTCAAGAATTACTCGATAAAATAATTGAAAGAATTGAGTACAGTTATAGATCAAACTCAGAAGAACCAATGTCAATGTTGATGGGGCAAGCGACTAGCTTATGGCGACGTGGAAACTTCCAATCTATGGAAGATAGATTATTTGAGTTGAATAATATCAGTCTTGAAACAATTCATGTTGTAAGAGATAAATTACTTGGAAATCTTAATGGAATCTATGGAATCATAGGTGATATTGGAGATTATGAACCAAGTTTTCCACAAGATACGTGGAAAGGTAGTTTTGAGATAGTTCAATAAGTTGTTTATTAAAATATAAAATGCTATTTCAGAATTATGAATTTTATCTTGATCGTACTCAAACTCTCAAGTCATAATATGGCACACGGATAAATAATTTTGAAAGAATACCTTTAATTAACAATATTATCGAGAATTTAATATTGTATTTTTATTTTTATTTTAAATACTGATACAAATGTAAAATCTCTGTTCATGGTGGTGCTCATATAGAAGAAAATGTAGAACAAACTAAGGTTGTAACATCTGAGTCAATTATCGCAAGTGGAGATGAGACGATTGAAGAAGTTACCTCATGGTTTGATACAACTGAAATAAATCTTGATGCGAAAAAAATTTGTGTTATTTCTGATATTCATAGCAATTATGTAGCATTAGAAGCAGTAATAGAAGATATGAAAAACAGAGAATTTGACGCAGTAATTTGTTTAGGGGATTTAGTTGGGTATTATACAGAACCCAATGAAGTTGTGAGTAAGGTAAAAGAAATTGCAGAAGTGAATATAATGGGAAATCATGATTTCGCAATTGTTGAACCAGAGAATTTACTTTATAGTACCTTACAAGAAGCAGCTCAAGAAGCACTGGATCATAATAAAGACATACTTCATCAAGATTATTTTAAATGGCTTGAAAAATTACCCTTGAAGGTAGTTTTAAAGACGCCTCATGCATCTATTACTCTAGTCCATGGAGATCCAGTAACAATATTTGGATATATTTATGGTTTAACTGAAGAGTTGTTTGAACAATCTATTAAGCATTCATTAAAACAAGTAAACACAGATTATTTATTAGTTGGACACTCTCACTTACAGGGAGAATATCGTGATGCTTCTACCGGTAGAATATATATTAATCCAGGTGCAGTTGGTCAACCGCGAGATAAGGATAATCGAGCAGCTTATGCAATCATTGATCTTGAGCACAAGACTCATCAATTAATTAGAGTACCATATGATATTGCCAAAGTAAAAGGAAAAATAATTGAATGTTGTTTACCTGAATACTTAGCCACACGATTGGATTTAGGTGAATGATATTATAATTTTACATTTATTAAAGTATGAACAACTTAATTCAAAATTTCATGTCTGCTGATTATTTATACAACACGATATCGATTATATATATGGAGATGTTTATACATCTACACAATACGAGTGCTTTAAAAATGTTTAAGCTGATTCAACTATAGCTTATCATATATTAATCCCACAAAATGTGCTAAATGAGCATTGAAAAATATGCAGGAGAGCCCCCAGATGTCTGCAAACGAGGTAATTTTCAAATTTGAAAGAGAAATTCGATTTACAATAAAACATGAAGCCATACCTGTTAGTAACTCAGGGGAAAATCAAGCAAAAATCAACCAGTTTGAATATTCGGAAGTCCAGCAAGATGAGTACACTGTTGCAAACCTCTCTGGGGCCTTAAGTATATTTTATGTTGCGGGATCATTTCTCTCTGTTGACAGGATTATAAAGATTCAAAATAGTTTCAAAAAACAAAGAAGAATTATCTTCTATTTAGATTCTAGGCCTGGTCAAATAGCGAGCACCTTATTCTTACAATTATTAAAAATTAAAAATGGAGAGGAGTTTTCTAAGCATAGATTTATCCAAAGAATTGATAAGGAATTTTTCCAATCTGAAGGGATTATTGTATCTTCAGGTGAAATCAATGAAGCAATCTCTAGAATGTTTAGGAAAACAATGATAAATTATTTTGGCGAAGATGGTCGTACATTCCTCAGAAGCCCATTTTCGGTGAGAATTCACGATATAAATATCTCTAATGCTAGAGTAGTCGGATATAATTTTTATAAAACCCAAATAGATTATAAAGTAAATTCTTACGTTAGTGAGTTGAATCGATTGCTTTGATAACTAAGTAATTGTAAAATTCCAAAAGTACATTATTTAATTATAATTTGATGGATTGATGAAACCTTAATATTAGGTGTAAAATTAGATTTTTACATTATCATATAATTAATAATAGTGCATTCCAATTCTCAAATGTTGACTGATCCAGATGTATCCGAAATTTATAATAAAACTCGTAAAAACAAAATTACCGCTACGATTATATTAATTTCTTTACTATCTTCTCTTCTCTTAATATCTGGCATTACAGATGATGATGAAATACCAAAACTTAATGATGATCCCATATCAAATCTCCCTATATATGGAAATGTCTCTGATTTCACTCTCACCAATGTAAATAACCAAAGTTATACATTTTCTCAAGATTTAGGTAAGATTAGAATTGTTAATTTCTTCTACACAAAATGTCCTGGTGACGAGGGGTGCTCCCTTCTCACATTACAAATGTGGCTTATTTATTCAAAAATAAGACAAAGTAATGACCTCGATAAAGTTAATTTTGTTTCAATAGATTTTGATTATATCAACGATACGCTCGAAGATCTACAAGAATATGCTAATAGTTATCCGGCAGAATCAGATAGTTGGCAATTTCTAATAGGGAATAAAACAGAAATAGATAAAATCACTGATGATTGGAATTTTTATTTTAATGCTACTCAAAGTGACAATCCTTTAACATTGAACCATGGTGATGAAGAACAACCAGATCCTTATGATCACTCATTAATTGTGTATATTATCGATCAACAAAACAGAATCAGAAAATTCCTTTTAGGAGAAAATTGGACTATTGATGAGGCAATTTCAACTATTGAATTTTTAATTGAAGAAAATAATTCTATTACAAAATATTGAATATTAATTTGTTACTCATTTACTTTTGAATATTTTATTTTTCCATTACTTTTTTCATTAATTGTGCAAGTTTTCCAAATCGTTTCTCTAAGGAATCAAGTCTTTCATCAATATTATCCAATCTTGAGTTAATTCCTGTTAAATCATCAGAAAGCCCTTCAACTTTCATTGATGATGCTTCAGCTACTGCAGTAGCTTGAGCTACTTCAACAGAGTTACCTGATTCATTGAAATCTCCAGGCGTGATCATTTCCGTTCCTTCTGGTAAATCAACAGTAACATCAATATTATGCTTCTCAAGAAGCCTTTTTCCCATTAAATCAAATGCAAGTCCAACGTTCATACCTGATTTTGCTGATGTTTCAAGGAATACGAAAGTAAGGCCAGATTCAGCTGCTATTCTTTGGCAATATTCAATTGCCATTTGATTTGAAACTTGCCTAGTTTCTACTAAATCTGCTTTATTTCCTAAAACGACAAATGTAGAAATAGTTCCACCTGAATTATCTATACAATCCTTGATCCAAGTACTGAGATTATGTAAAGAAGATGGATCTTGTAGATCAAAGATTAGAAATGCAGCTTGACCACCTTTGTAGAAAGATTTTCTTGCAACCGTATATGCATCTTGTCCTGCAAGGTCAAAGATTTGATATGTGACTTTATTACCTGCAATTTCTGTTTTGTGTGATGCGAAATCTGCACCAATTGTTTTCATATATGATCCAGCAAAACCTTTACCCATATATTGTTCCCTGATTGAAGTTTTACCTACGGCTCCATCCCCACACAATAGTAATTTGAAGAGAAACTGTTTTCCTTGCGACATTTATAATTTTACTTTCTCTTTATGTTATTAGAATTTTTCATTTTTTTACATTTAAATGGCTAAAAATTGTACTACTTATGATCTAACCGTTATTTCTAATATAAATAATGATTTTTCACGTTCCACAAACAATATCGGGTGTTGCCACCACTTCTTGCGAAGCTAATAATGTTCTCGATTTATTTGATAAATCCGTGTTTCTGTCATCTTCTCCCTCACTCGATGGCTCGAAAAATGAGATCAGCAAAGATGGGTTACCGTGATTTTTACCACCGTTTGATCACTGTTAACGGCGTTTCTGTTAGACAGATTAGAACTTCCTCAGGTATTATTTTTATTAAATACCTTCATAGTTTTCGGTTCCGCAGAACCTAGTTCTCTAATGATCATTACTCACTTGACTATTTAAAGGACTGAGTTTTATGCTTTGTTAATTTATTTAACATACCGTGCATTATTGGAATATATTTGAAATGATAAAAAAGTATGAAAACTATCTAAGATAGATAAAAATGAGTGTACAGCACTATCTTGTAATTTTAATTTTGTTGTTGTAGAATTTTACAATTAAACTTAAAATTGTAATAGCAATTATTCCAATATAAATCTGAAGACCCGGTGATCTGAAATTATTTGATGTTGATGAGGCTGAAATTGATGAACCAGTAGAGTCTGAAAAACTTGAAGTACCAGAAATATTTGTATCCACGATTGTGGAGTGTGAATTACTTTGGGTTGAAGTTATAGAAATAAAGGTATTTTCTTTCAAGATTGTTAAAGCTAGATTCATTTTAATAAAGGATTCAAGATAATTTCTCCCTTTATGCAAAATTATTCCTTCATTAAATAAATCTGAAACAGTGTTTAAGTGATTATCAGATCTCTCATCTTTTAATATTTGGTAGGTTTGAATTAATTGACTTGTGATAGAATCAACAGTTGCTCTTCGATAAAGTTTAGTTAAAATTTGTGAATAATTCGATACACCAGGATAATATCCCATAACATCAAGCGCAAAATCACTAGTGAATGTATCCATTCTAGTGTCACCTTGACTATCGAATGTATGAGGGATCCCAATTGCATGACCAATTTCATGAACTAGAACTCGGCTCAGTCCAGATTTGGCTGTTGAATGGTCCGCCATGAATGCTCTATCCAACTCATACAAAATTGTTAATTTCCGATCACCCCCCAATCCAGTATACAAACCACCCACCCAGGGAGTAGAACCAGCAAAGCTTGCATCATCAACTAGATAAATTAACCCTTTGACAACGATATCAGCTGCGTCATTGGAAAAATAATCAGAATTTATCGTTGCATCATTTGCAAGTTCAAACCATAAATTGAAACCATCATAAAATTGCCAATTATCGAATGGTACAGGAATTGAAGGCTGAAAGTAACTGTAATTATGTTCATGACTTGTGAAAATATCACCCATATAGGTATCAGTTCCCATATCCACATAATTCACCAAAACTTCTGTACTTTCTGGTTGGAGAAGATTACTTACACTATCTGTTACCAATTGATTATTGATTATCCACTCTAGATCCCCACTAGTTGTTTCTGATCCCCAATACATTACTTGTATTTGCACACTTATCGAACTCCCTAACGTTTCGGGTTCAAATCTCATATTGTAAATTCTTGAGATCCAATCGTCCAACCATAAAGTAATTGTATCTGTGGTGTTAAACTTCTGATTAACAAAATCTTGCCCTTCGAGTAAAGAGTCTAAATCATATGAATATGATAAATGAGGATTATTAATGTTGTTCCAAATTTTTCTCCATGTAAGATACCACTGAAATGCAGTAGGATCAATCAAACTGACTTCAGTTGCATTACTATAAGCTGCAAAAGGAAATTTTACATTATAATTTTCACCTAGATCATAATCCCACTCTAATCTCCAAAAGAAACGTGCTCGACCTGAATCAGGATCTACTTCTGTCACGTTGAACCAATGATCATTTTCTGAGTCATCTAACCTGGATAAATTAAATACGTATAGGTAAAATCTATTTTCGTCAGGCAAAGTTGTTTCCGCAGGATTGCTTGCCATGAAAGTCTCAAGTTTTTGTGCATCAATTGCAGTTCCATTTTGTCTATTGAAAATACTTTTACGCTGAAAATTCTCTTTTTGCTCTTCTAAAGCAGTTGAATTAAGTGAAGATGTCCAATCTCGATTTGAAAACTCATCAATATTCAAATTAATTTGATCTTCATATGATTGATTGGCAAAATTAAATTCGTAGTTAATCTGATATGAAATATCATTTCCAGCTGTGGTTGGCAATCCACCCTCTATAGCAACTGTATCCACTAATGATTCATCATAATTAATAAAAGTAATTACAAAATTTTGTTCAGAATTATAGGTAAGTGAAATTGGTGGGGTTTCTGAATGCCCTATGTCGATTGACGGTGAAATTATCATTGAAAAAATTAGACTAGTTACCAGTAAAAATCTTTTTGTAATTTTCACTAAAATTAATTTGGCTTGTAAATATAAAAACCTTCACGATCATACGTTGTTAATAATTAAATTAATTGTCTTTATAAAAATTTTTCTTGATATCAACTTGAATCAAAATAAAGAAAGAAAGAAAAGATACGAAATCATGAATTTTTGTACTAAACTCGAATAATTTAATTACATTAGAAAATGCTTAGTAATGACATAATATTTGCACATTAATTCAAAATATATATTAAATGAAAAAGATGATTGCACAAGAAATGTTTTAGGTTTACATTTTATTATATATTCAAATAATAATATAAAGAGATTGGAAGTGAATTTTCCGATACACGTAGTTTATATAGGTCTGAGCAAGACAAAAATTAACTCATGACACTATGAGTATTGCTTTAAACTAGAATGACTAATACACAAATATTAGTCACAAACTCTGAGAAGTGAAAAATATGCAATATGTGGAAATTCTAAATCGGTTAGAAACAGAAATAAAAATGACCATTAAGAATGAGATCCCATTAGTTAGTCCTTATGAATTTACAAAAACGAAATACAAACAACCTTTGTTATCTGATATTATCATTGAGAATCCAGAGGAAGAAAACCTATCAAGTGCACTAAACATTGTTTATGCATCGAGTTCATTCATGTCCGTCGATCGAATAATAAAAGTTAATGATAATTTTAAGAGGAATAGGAGAATCATTTACTATTTAGATTCACGAACTGGTCAAATTGGCAGTGTTTTATTACTACAACTCCTTAAAGCTGAATCCAATGGTACTTTTTCAAAACATGAATTAGTAGAAAAGGTAGATAAAGAAATCTTTCAAGCAGAAGGCATTAACATATCAAGTGGAGAAATTACAGAATCCTTGTCACGTATGTTTAGAAAAACAATGGCAGATTTCTTTTTTATTGATGGAAGGAAACTTGTTAAGAAACCATATATGTTGAAAGTACAAGAACTTAAATTAAACCAATATAGAATAAGGAATTATGATAATTACAAACATCAGATTGATAATTTGTCAAATTATTTGATGTTTACATTAAATAGAATGATTTTGTAGTTTTAGGAATACTGTAGTAATTCTGACTAACACACTTTTGCAGATAGCCGCTACTATATGCAAAGATGAAAACAAAAAGTTTGTTTATTAATTAAATAAAAAATTCATTCAATTTTCTAATTTGGAATCCAATGGATCTACGATGCTATCTCTAATAATATTAATTGTCAATTACATTATGGATCAAGAAAAATTCAAAATTTGAATTATTTAGTCATAATAAAAAAAACAGAGATGTATGGTTTAAATATCCAAAAAAATAATATCAAATATGTCTAAAGAGTTCTGCCCTAATTGTGGAAAATCAGTCCCACAGGGTGCCAAATTTTGTGAAGGTTGTGGCCACCAATTACAAGCGATTAAATCGGACGGATCAAAACCTCAACAGCAACCACCATATCAACAACAACCTCCAGCGTATCAACAACAAACACCGGCATATCAACAACAGGGACAATATCCCCCTCCACAACACCAACAAGGAGGATTTATGAATAGATTTCAAAAGCCACCAGACTATGTGGTGCCCCCGAATTATGTTGAAACAACAACTATGACCCAGCGTATTATAGGCACTACAAAAATGAATGTCCACGTAGTTGAAGAAATCGAACGTCGTCCAGATTTACAAAGTGAGGCTCAAAATTTACTAATTATAAGTTTAGCAATAATCACTTTATTTGAAATTATAGCAATTTTATCACTGCCCGAAGAATATGAAGTATTCTCAACAGTGGGAACCATAGCTGAAACCATATTTGTTAATTTCTTGGGTGAATTTGTTTTAATCTATCTTCTTGCGAGAATAGGTAAAGCCATTGGAGGAGCTGAAACAAATACAAGTACAAGTGAAATGATACGAATGTTATCTTATGCTTACGTTATAAGAGCAATCGCTCAGGCAATAAATGTAATGGGACGCACGAATGATAGCGTAGGCCTATCAGTTGTCGGATCACTTGCATTTTTTTATTCACTTATAGTTTTCATATTCGTAATTAGAAGAGGGTTGGATAAAGGATATTTGATTACAATCTTTACAATCATTGTATCCGTATTTATTTGGATAATATTCCTAGGAATAGGTGGAATTGTGTTAGCCGAAATATTTGATGATACTTACAGAATTATCCCAAATAATCCAAATTGATAACTTTACTTATTAATGATGAATATTAATTTTTCTTATTAATTTCTTTTTTAAATCACAAATAGAATTGATTCCAATAATTTAATTTCACTTGTTAAATATTTAGCAATTTAATTTCAAATATTTTTGAGTGGAGAAGTCCAAAGAAAATAAAATCTATATTAATTAAATCTTTTCAACATAAAATACCTCATTTTCCTTCCAAATTTTTAATACATTACCAAGAATGTGTTGTACAACCTTAAAATTGGCATCAATATGAGGAAACATTCGTTCGAAAGAATATTGAGATCCCGAGGGTAGAAATGCTAAAGGTAATAATAATTGATCTGCAAGTTGTTCATCTAACGACCCTTTATTTGCAATTTCAACATTTGCGGCTTTTGCAGTCCTACGACCAATATCTTCCGGTTTTAACCCTTCTTGCCCAATCCGGGCAACACCTTTGATTGTACCCGTTTCATATCTTATTATAGCAGAACAAGCTGATCCCATACTAACTGAGTCAGCATATCCTACAAGCTCCTTAGTAACCTCTGGAATTATACTTTTGAAACCTGCAATTTGTCGTTCTGCAACCTTATCATTACGAAAATGATTAGAGGCATTCGAAATAACCTCAATTTCAGTAACTTTACCGGATTCAAGTATTACCTTAGATTTTGCCGTGGGTTCTAAATATATCCTACCCATACTCCCGCCTTCGGGATAGAAGCCAGGTTTCATTAACTGGATATGCATTTTAAGGCCAAACATCTCAAATAATGGTTTGTTGACACCCATCAAAATATCAAAATTAGGGGACCAATTAACATGACTCCCTCCGCCAACAAAGTCAAATCCAATAGGTTTTCCAGAGACAAACACGTAGTTTGATATGGTTTGAATGATTAGAGAAACCGCTGCAGATGTCGGTAATTGAATCATAGGGTGTTGTTTATCTGGTACAAATATTTGATGTGGATAAACTTTAATTTGAGATGATCCAATGGATCCACCTTCAAGTACAGACCCAGTAAGTTGACATAGCAGTTGTAAACCAGTTAGATGTTGGGTCCTCAAACCCTTTTTTTGTCTATGTTGCCTAATATTATATACGTGAATTGGTTTATTCAAGGCAATCGCAAGTGGAACTCCAACTCTTAAAACTGACCCACCACCGATAGATCCGTCGATTACAATTTGATTGTCATTGTTAATTGGTTGCAAATCTAATTTTTCAGTTCTTTAAATAATAAATAAACTATTCTTTAAGCGAAATACTCGTAAAAGTGATTTTATCTTTTAATTAGGAATATTGGGAGATCAAACCTTTCAAATTTCAAAAATCGATGAGCGATATATTTATTTACAAATTATATAAGTTTAAATTGTACAATGGCAAAAAAGAAAACAAAGAAGCGTGCTTCTTTTTTTGAAGAAGAAAAAAAAGCTGAACATGAGGCTCAGACGCCCGATGAAGGAATTTTCCCCCCAGACAGTGGGATAGCCGAACAACCTTTTCAAAGTCCTTTTCCCCCTCAACAAGATCAAGTATCTCAAGGAGGAGGGCAAGGTGGAGATCAAATGGCTATGTTTAGTCAAATGATGCAAAGCTTCCAATCGATGATGAACCTAGGAGCTATGCCTCAACAATGGTCATCATCACAACCATTTCAATCAGTTGAAACTAGTATAGAACCTGCAGCTATTCCACACGATATAATTTTTCCAAAAACTTTGGAAAAAGGTATCGTTAAACAAGATGGCCTTGATATCCATCCACTTTTTTCAAAATTATTTACAACTAGAGATGATAAACCACTAAATGGAATTCCAAGTGGGTGTACAATAACAATAACAGGACCAGCATATTCTGGTAAAACAAGATCTGCTCTTGAGATGGTAGCGAAAGCAGTTATGCAAGGTACAAAAGTGGCATATGTTGTAGCAGAGGAAGGATTCTATGATGAAGTCAACTCTGGAAGAAATGATTTATTTTCTAGATTTTTAGAAGTTGCAGTTGGAGTTTCAGGACTTACAGAGAAAGAGTTTAGAGAAAAATATGATGAAGATTACATTATTATCCCAAATCAATACCATTTGGGGAAGAATTGGTCAGATTTTATCAAAGATTATAGATATGCCGTAGAAGATTTAGAATGTAAGTTAACAATCATTGATTCTATTAATATGTTAGATCCTTCTAAATTAAACACTGTGGATAATCTAAACTCTTTGAAAACCTACAATCATGAAAAGGGGATCACATGTATTGTTATAGGACAGGTAAAAGATTCAGGGATTCCTCAAGGTGGAGAAGGACTATTTCATTCTAGTGAAGTATCAATTCATATTTATGAGCAAACTATGACATCAAAAGATCTTGCAGCAAGATGGGATTCAAATTATAGAGATACTATTATGCTGATTTCTGCAAGATCAAAAGTATGTTCATCTATTAAGCATCCTGTGAGAATACATGAAAATGAAAATGGTCTAATAAGAGCAATGAAAAATCAACCGATTGAACATAATTTTCCTGATGGTTTCTGGGATGAATAATTACCCGGTGAGAAATTATTAAACTTGAAAATATACCGGTTCCAACAATTGATTCACCAAAACAGTGGACGAGGGTTATCACTGTAATTAAAAGAGAAAACGATATTAATAATCTAAATATCGACGATTATTATAGAATCTCCAGTTTACACCAAATTCCACTCCATATAACCTATCTGATTATTTTTCATTTAAGAAAAGGTGAAATTCTAGAACACCAAAAGCTAGCTTCAAGTTCATTTTATGCTGTGTGTAGAGATGTATTAACACCTTACAAAAATAAGTCTTTCATTTTTCGCCGTTATTTTAATATCAAATATCCCTATCTTAGAAATACAGATGATAGATTAAAATGGTTTTTGAAACTCAATAATGGTTTATTGCTTACACAAAAAGTGAGTTTACTAGAGAGTGAAACTAGTTTCACATCAATGGGTGTTGGAAAAACTCGATTTGAACAAGCTCTACAAAGAAATAATTTAGCTTTAACTCATGAAGAAGTTGAAAAGAATCGTTTATATGAATTTGATGGGGAGTGGGCTTTAACTGTTGCTTCTTTTGTTGATAAAGAGCGAGGTGACTTAACCACATCAGAAGTCTTGATGACTGCGGATGCTCTCAGTGAGGAGTCTAAAAGTAGTATTAAGGTAAATATTCTTGCGTATTTATTATCAAGAATGGGGAAAATTGAAACCTACTTTGTTGCTGTTCAAGTTAAAAAATTTCATGACCAAATATCTAGAACTTCAAGTTTAGTTAGAGCATTTGCAGATGTTTTTGATATTGATCCAAAAATGATAGAGCGTTTGATATCAATGCATTCTATGACGGATGTTGCCTGGTTAGTTGAAAATGATAAACCTCTGGTTGAATTTCAACGATTAATCCCATTTAGAACCTTTAAACCTATGTTAGCTGCAAAATGGGCTAAAAAATATCAATTCCCCTCGGTTGCAGAGGCAAAATATGACGGTATAAGATTAATGCTCCATAAATCTGGAAATAGAATTCAATGTTTTTCGAGAAGACGAAAAAATTATACTTACAAATTTCCGTTTATAACTAATTTCAGAGATCTCATCCCAGCATTCTCAATAATTATGGATGGTGAGATCGTAGGAATTAAATTTACAATGACGGGTCCTAAATATGCCAATGTCTATGAAATGCATGATGCAATCAATCATAATCAAGGAAATTTCACCTTCAGATATGTCATCTTTGATATTTTATACTTAAATGGATTTGAACTAGTGAAGCTTCCCTATTCAGAAAGGAGAAAAATTAGGCACCAGATTACCCAATCAATACAATTAGCAATCAAACAAAAAGGTCTATCACCAGGAATTGAAATCCAAGAAGTTGAAACCGTGGATATAAATTCAAAAGATCAATTGATAAGAACATATAATCAATTTTTAGATACTGGGCTTGAAGGGGCAATAATTAAAAATCCACAAGGGGTTTATGAAATGGGAAAACGCTCTCCTTCCTGGTACAAACTTAAACCAAAAGAAACTCTTGACGTTGCAATTTCAGGTATAATACCGTTACAATCAGCTTCAGGAATTAGAGTTTGGGGAATTCGATATGCGATAAAGAAAGATATGAATTTTATCAATTTAGGTATGATCAGAGGGATAGATCATGAAGTTGGAACAAGACTTGCAGAATTGCTAATTTTGAATGGATTATTGCCTCAACAACCTAAATTAGTCGATTTAGGAAAAGAAATTGAACATTTGGGTAGGTTCTCTGGAACACATCAGAAAATGGGGATTGAGATTCAGCCACATATAGTAATAACAATAGACAGCTTAGGAATAGTCAGAAAAGATGAACGGTTTTCTCTACGAAATGCTAGATTTCTATATATTAGAGAAGATAAACCTGTGGATGATGTATCTACGTATTACGATCTATATGACTATTATTCATCATCACAGGGTTAACTTTCACTTACTAAAGTCTTTAACTCACTAAACCCTTCAAAATTTTTTATCATTACTTGAGGACCAATTTTTAAATGAAGATTTTCAGAAGCTGCTTGAATATTTGGGCCAATTTGATCGAGGTTTACCCTAATATCTTGTCTCTTATGTAAACCATACAATCCTTGTTTCACATGATCTCCCTTAAATGATAATTCACTAAATCCCGCAAATCCCGTAATTTCAAAAATTGCGCTCACATTGAGCTGCTTAATTATCTTTGTTTCTCTGTAGAATTTTGAAATTATCATTGATTTGATTCTAAACGGCTCTATCTTACCAGGAATATTCTTTTCAATTTGTGATTTGAAATTATTACCAGATTTATCTGTATGAATTCGCAATAAAAGCAATCCGTCTTCTGGTAACCAATACATGCTGTCCCTTTGATTGATATCTGATGCTGCTTTCTCAATCATACCTTTATGTGAACCTGCAAGAGAAACAAATTGATATATTTTAAGTGATTTATTTGGAGAAAGGTCAAGGAAAAAGTGATTTGCGGGTTTATATGCTCCTTGAAACTTTTTTTTGAATTTAGTAAATGTTATTTTTTGTTTCTCTACATTAAATATTGATACCCAAGACGAAAATAATTCAATTACCTCTGATTTTCTCCACAGTTTCCTAAAAATTGAAACAGAAAGGTCATCACCCAACCCATTGATTATTTCATTATATCTTTGATTAGCGATAGTATCCTCAGTTATACCATATTCATCTAGTAATTTTGCGGCATCTGGATCTCTAAGCTTATCAAACAAAGATTGAAACTTTCTATGTGTAGACGTTTTTACTTTCAATATACACATTGATAATTATTGAAATTATGTTTCTTGTGTTTTTCAAAGATATTATTTATGTAACTTGAATAACATTCTATCTTTTAATTAGGAAAGAAAATCTAAAGGTTAATCCGTTCTCTAACCATTAATAGTTGCAAAGCGAAAGCTAATGCAAAAGAAGCAAATAGCATTACTGAGATTGTAGTGGATGATTTTTGATTCTTACTGTTTTTTATATACAAAATAAACCAGATTAAAGATCCAACTGCTAATATTATGAAAAGCCATGTAAATATATTAAGCCAGAAATCAGAAAATATTGGCCTGAATGCACTTGCCATGAATCAACAATAACTGTGGTATTATAAAGAGTTTCTTTACGATTCTAATTCTAGTCGAAGAGAATTACAAAACAATAGAATCATTAGATTTCATGTGGAATTTAGATCATTAGATTAGGATAATACAATCATAAAGCTGAACTTATATATTGAGATTTTTTGATGTGAAATTGGAAATGGCCAAAAAGAAGACCACAAAGAAAGCAGTAAAAAAGGTAAAAAAAGAAAAGAAACCAAAGGTAAAGGATCTTAAGTGTAAAAAATGTGGACATAGTTTTCCACCAAATTCTGAGATAGGTCTAAAACAGAGGAAGAAAACTTGGACTTTTGTTTCTCCCATGCCAGATAAAAATGGAGATGTTACCATTACTGCGATGGCATCATTTAATTGTCCAAATTGTGGTAAAAATATTACCGGAGCCTATGGAAAAACAAAAGGGGATTTTGGAGGTAAAAGCAAAACTGAAAGAATAAAAGATATCCTTGAAGCAAAGGTTACTTTTCAAATAGATGAATTTGCAAAAGAAATCGGTGTCGACGGAGAAAATCTAAGCAAAATACTCTCAATGATGATTAAAAAAGGCTCTGCAAGTGGAAAATTAGAAGCTGGAGAATTTATTCCTAGCTAGAAATTACAAAATATTTAAACTGAAGTTTGATTAATATAAGAGTAAAACTCGTCATACAATAAAACCGCATTTTTTGAAGATTTTGACCCTCTAATTGTTGAGACCCCACTTCTTAGTACACTTAATACGGTATCGTTTATTTTAAATGTCAAATAATTTTTACCTTCAACTGCAATTACCCATTGATCCTTAACTTTATTTCGCACGAGATCGAAATCCCATTTTATTTCCCATGAAGGGTCAATAATAATCGTGTCTCTGCCACAAAGAGATGTAACAAGCGCTTTACCATGAGTTCCAATTGTTCTAAATCCCTTTGTCGTTTCGCCGATTTCACCAGAATCTAGCTCACCTTCTTCATTTCTCCCACATAACTTACAATCTGGGTTCTGTTTGAATTTGATTTTCTCAAATTCCATTGATTCAAGATCCAAAAACATCATTGTCGATTCTAAATTGCTTGGTTGATTTAAGAGAATTCTTATTGCATCTGTAACTTGTATTCCAGCCGCTAAATGCAGGATGCTCGGATGTACTCCAGTAATTTCACATGTTAAGTTGGGATTATCTTTAATATCACCTAAAACACATGTTAAGCAGGGAGTATTATCTTTGAAGGTGAATGACATTATATTTGCTGATTCGGCAACCGCACCAGTAAATATGAAGGGAATTTTTTGTAAAAATGCCTCTCTATGAAGTACCCGTCGAGAACTAAAAGAATCCAAAGCATCGATTATAAGATCAATATCCTCTAGAAGAGTTGTCACACTAAGGGCATCTAATCTAGTAGCTTGAGCATCGATCTCAATATTAGGATTTCTCAACTTTAGTTTCTCTTCTGCCACATCAACTTTGCTTTTCCCAATATCTGATTCCTCATATAATTTTTGTCGAGGTAAATTTGATACTTCCACAACATCAAAATCTACAATTCTTAGATAGCCAATACCTATTGAAGCTAGAAGTTCACTTGATACAGTCCCTAAACCTCCCATACCTGCAATTAGTATTCTTTTTTGAGATAACAATCTTTGATTTTCAATACCTATACTTGCTAAAGGAAAATGTCTTGAATATCTTTCTAGCCACTCAGGCGATTCATTCACGAAATAAAATAACAATTCTATATTCTTTTAGGTTTTGAAACATGAAATAATTTGGAGGAATTAAATTTGGTTTTTGTTTATTATTAATTATTAATATACTTCATACCACAATTATATTTACTGAAATTTAATGTCTCCACTAAAATTTGTTAAATTAGTATCAATTTATATTGTCAGATTCTTGGAATATAATGGTAATTTATTTGTGGAAATTTCTAATCAATTAAAAAAGAAGATACTATATAATGTGTAGAAATAATTGATTTTAGAAAATTCTACTAAAACAGATGCACCCAGCAATTTTTTTAAGAAAAAGATCACTCAATCTTTCTCAGAAACAAAATATATTCTGTTAATAATCGCTCTTTTACATCTATTAGGCTTACTGCTCTGTATGATTGATTTCTACTATTTAAAATGGTATATTGTTAATTATAATGAGGGTCTAATTCCAGATCAACAAATGTTTCAAACAAGGGGGAATAGTGTTCTAAGCGGAAATTTACCTTATGAAGGCTTGGCTTCATGGGAATCCTTAGCTCCACCATTAAGTATGTATGCTTTAGCAGTCCCATTAATCTTTGAAGATATCATTCCAATCCCTCTTGCTTTTACCTACCGAATTTATTTTTCAATTTTCAACCTGCTTACATGCTGGTTAATGATTAAAATTGGCGAAAAATCTTTCCCTCAGAAAAAAATATTTTTAGCAACGATTTTGTATGGTATGGGGCCGTACATGGTGATGCAAGCGGCATTAGCAGGTTCGGATGAATGTATGGGGGCTTTTCTCATGATGCTTGTAATTTATTTAATTGTTTATAATAAGCCTCTGTTGACAGTTATTTTCATTGGTTTAGGAACATCGATTAAATATTATCCAAGTCTCTTAATTCCTTACTTTTTAGCCACTCGCAAAACATTAAGGTCACAAATGAAATATGGTCTGCTAAGCTCTTTATCTGTTATATTTTTCTTTGTACCTTTTTATTTTGTAAATCCAGAAAATTTCATGTTGCAATTCAATAATAGGATAGAAGATGTACCATGGAATTCTCCAGGGAATTCAGGTATAATTATGTTGATTGTTAAATTACAAATCATAGATTTATTTAACTTTGAAACTTATTACAGAATAGTTTGGATATCGAGTTTAGGAATATTAAGCGCATTTCAGATAATCAAGAAAAAATCCTCAATTGAAGATGCAGCAATAGTACCTACTGTATTTTTTATTTTATATCCAAAATTTTTCTTTTCATATTTTGCAATTATATTACCTTTCTATTGTTTTGGATTTGTATCTAGAAGGTATCCATGGATACTTTGGAGTTTAATGCACGTCGGTCTTTTATTTGCAGGTATGATGAATGATCGAGTACTCGGTTATAGTTCAGTTTACAGACAAGAAGAGGGTAAAGTCCCACTCCTCTTATCCTTAGGGATCACATTATTTTATTCCATATGGATATTTATCTGGTTACTAATTGTACTTAAACGAGATCTAGTTTGGGAAAATAATCAACTAAAATTCCCATTGCTTAAGTCAATCTAAATATCAATCTCCAAGCCGTCGAATGCTATGTAGAAAGGTGGAAGGATTTCATTTGATCTTTCAATGACATCAGCACCGAGATGTGACAGATATATTCTCTTGCTATCATCAATATCTAAATTTTGAAGTTCTTTAAATGTAATATGATCTGGAATATGGAGTTCATATGAAGAGGTTTCAGTTATAAGGATGTCACATTCTAGCAATCTGTTGAAATACTCAAGTTCTAATGTGGTATCTCCCGTGTATCCAATCTGTTTGTTATCTAGTGAGATTATCTGCATTCTCGCATTACCACTATGTTTAGCTGGTAGTGTTTCTACTTTTCCACCAGGAATGTTAAATTTCATATCTGGACCATATTCATGAAATATAAATAATTCATTTACATGTGCAAGTACATCTTCATTGTAAATAATTTTACACACATCATGAATTAAATTTTTTAACCCGATTGGTCCAAATATTGGAATTTTATAATTTCGCTTTATGACATAAAGATCTTCAAGAACTAATTGAGGCAATCCCATGAAATGATCTGGATGGTTATGAGAAATTAAAATAGCATCAATATTTGGGAATTTATCAAATTTCGATCGAATAGCTGAAAATAATGAATATCCCGCATCAAGAAGAATAATTTTCGACCCTTGTATTAGATAACATGAAGTATGTCTTCCTTTATGTCCAAATGCATTGGATGTACCTAAAAAAGTGATTCTTACCATTCAATGAACTCTCCAATTCCAAATTTATTCTGATTCAATAATTTTCCTAGTTTTCATTGTTAGATAAAACATTATTATCTGTATCAGAAAGAAGAAACCTAACCTACTATACCGATCCTCAAATCCAAGATCATTCCCAAATGCTCCAAAAAATGCAATCTCAACAAAAAATTTTACAAATGCGGCAAACATTACGTATTTTGTATTTTCTGAACTCCGGATCAAAATTGTAGTTAATCCTGCATTGGAAATCATTACAAAAAATAAAAGAAGAGAGATTGAAGGCAAATATTGGTCCATATCTGAGTCAAAGAAAAAGATGAATCTACCTAAAAATTCAGCGACACCCCATCCTGCACCAAAGACAATTGTATATTTTATACTTTTTTCCGGAAAAATAGGGCTTTTATAAAACTCGAATCTTACAACTTCAGAGACAATACTCAAAAATATTAACATAAAAAATAACAAAGTTTTATTTTCTGCGATTGTCTGCATATAACTCTCTTCAGAACTCTCAGTAAAAATGTAATAATATGGAATAAAAGCAAGAATGGAATAAACACTCCAACCAATACCTCCAATTATAAATGAACTATACAATTTAGAAATATTAAAAGTCCCATTTTTAATTAAAATCCCAAAAGGGACAAAAATTAGTATTGGAATTAATGTTGACAAAAAAAGGGACACTGCCATGAATTGCCTTCCTTAACCCAGATTATAATCATATTTGAAATGATGCAGATTATTTGTGCTTTTAAATTGTAGATTCCTTAAATTATGTAAATTTGTAATTCAGAAAAAAGTAAATCGTTTAGATTCTGATCAACCACGACCATTGATATGGTTTTATCCTTACTTTCTTCAAGAATAGATTTAGCTTTATTTGTAATTTCATCTAGAATTTTATTCTCCAGGGAAAAAATTGAAATAAAATTCGATACCATTAACTCAATAGTTTCCATTGGGGATAAGAATTCACTAATCAACAAATTATAATTTGATTTTATTACTCTCTTAAATGTGTCATTTGATAATTCAGTACTGTCTATTCTTTTGATTCGTTGTAATTGAGCTTCAAAGTTAGCCCACATGTCACTTTTTGTTATTTGTTCAAATTTACTTGGTTCAGCTACAATTTCACTAACAGCAATTTCATTTTTTATTTGTATGAACATTGCAGGTAAGAATTCTTCAATAACCTCTACAATTTGTTTATCTCTATTCTCTAGTTCTAAGTATTTCTCAGATCTCATCTCCAATTTGGCATTTAGTAATTCTGTGTATTTACTACCAATTTGATCATTTATATCAATTTCAATAAAAAATTTTGACAGTAAATATTGAACTGCAGTGATTGGATCAGAGTGAGGAAGGTCATAAAGAACAAATAATAAATTATCGGAGAAATATTCCACAGATTCTTCATCTGATAAATCCAGACCATACCAACCAATTTTTTCTGAAATTAAATATTGCAAAGTTTCTTCTTTATGAGTTTCTTCAGTTTTAATACTTTCAATCTGTATTATTTCTTTTTGTAATATTGATAAGGCAACAAACAAATTAAGCACTTCTCTTGAATATTTCTCTTTGTTCAATTGGTTTTTTAGATCTTCAAATACTGATTTTGCTTTTAATGCCCAATTGGAATTAGTCTCAATACCATTCACTCTTGAAAGAACTGACATCTTGGAAGCCATTAAACGAATAGAACCAGAGTAAATATCTTTTCCTCTATCAATATGTACACTATAGATTGCTGAAATACATCGGATTGTAGAATCGATGTCCTTTGAAAATTCATGTTCAGATACCCAATATTTACCGTACGTTGATATCCAATGCCTAGATATCTGATCAATTTCAATTAAATAATAAGCACAATCGTCATCTATTCCTTTACCTGTTTTAAAAATGATTTCTTCTAAAGTCAATAGCCTAGAAAAATGTGATTTCAATAATTTAAAGAGATTAACCCTTAGAAGGACAATCCAGGAACCTTCTTCTAATGCAAATCTGATTTGATAAGTAGGAACATCAGGAATTTCCATCTGATTTTCTTTTTTTCTAATTATTTCTTCGTTAAAGTCGGATACTACAAGATCGATTGGAATATTCCAATATTCAGATAAAATTTTGCTGACCTTTCTTACATTTATGTCCATCTCTGAATATCTTAATTCGAAATCCGTGGTCTCTGTTTCTGTATATCGATCAAAAATAGCAGTCAATTCGTCAAAAATTGATTGATATTGATTTTCAAGCTTCAATTCAAGTCTTTCATTGCTTTCTGGATCGAAACTCATCTCTTATCTTTTAATGCGAATATGTAATTAAAAGACGTAGTTTTAACTTATTTAGAATTTGTAATAATTTGTCTAGAATGATTAAGAAGTTCTCAAAATAGCAGGATTTTATCTTTAATCATAAAAGATTTTATTATTCATAGTTAATAGATAAAATTAGGAAAAACTAAAACCATGAGTGAAGAAGACGAGTGGATTAAATCTCTAAAGATCCCTGGAATGGCATTACCGGCGTTAAGAGATTTGAGAATTCAATTTTTGGCTTTAATCGAATTTGATATTTTATTAGGTCCAGTTGTCTATATCAATGAATTACGAAGTGGTTCTAGTTATATTAAAAAATTGAGACGTTATGAAACATTATCTGAGGTGTATGCAGGGTTAGCCCGATCACCCCAACATACTGTTTCAACTTTAGAAGAAGATATTTCAGTTTTCAGAAGATTTGATGACAAAGAAGTTGATCTCGTTACTGTATTTTTGATTTCATGTTTACCAAATAGTGATTTAGAGCCTGTAAAAGAACTCGGCCAAAAAGCCCTACATAATTCAAAAGGTAATTTCGAAACAATAGGGAGAGAACTCTCTAAGACTTTACGAGAAAAACTAACGGTAGAAAAGAAAATTAGTCGAGCAGACAAACAATCATTTTTCCTTTACATTGACGAAAATCGAATACAGAAAGAATTTGAATTTAACAATATCAAAGGAATAGCAATATTTGATTTAGAATCAAAAAATGTTGATATTAGAAATTTAGCAAGGTGGATTAATGGTAAGGAGATTATTCCAAAAGATTTCATAAAGTTTTTTGATAATCAAATAGGAAGTGTTTCTGAAAATGCTTCAACTTCTCTCCTTTATCAGGATATTCCTTTTTTAGCAACTAAAGTGAGAAACAAAGATATTTACATTATATTACACATAAATGAAAACGAAATTGGTAGTTTGCTTGAAACGAAAGATTGGTTAAATCCATTTGGTGAAGTGCTTGGAAATGAATTGAAACAAGCTTCTACGTCAGAAATTAAATTAGCTTTGTCCCTTTTTGATGAAGCAAAAGAAAGAAATACACCTCATGAATATTTGATGACCTATGCGACCATGCTTTTGCGTCATGAAAAGATAAAACCAAATGTGGGAGATGGGTTTAATAATGAATTTCAACCTCCTGATTTTATTAGCATGGATCAATGGGTGAAGATATTTCAATTGAATGGAGAAAAGACGATTGCTCAAATATTAAAACATTGGAAAATTGACCCGATTGCCCTTGTTACTATACTTGAATGGGGAAGAGCAAGAAATTTAATTGTGTTCTATCAAGATTAATTGAAAACATTTTAGTTTATTAATTATAAGTACTGTATGAAGAGATGAGGTATTTTATTGGAAACTGAGCATCTAACTGAATGGCAATTTTCACGATCTGTAGCAGGAAAAATATATTTTGAATGGATCAAGAAAAATGGTTTAGTTGAACTTTTATTGAGGCCTGAAACCATTCCAAGTATATTTTATCAGAAAAAATGGCCATCTGAAAATCAAGATATAATTGAGGATATATTATTATATTTAACATCAATGTCCTTGGTAATCGATGCTGGTGGTACCTATGCAATGGATGAAAACTACCAAATTAATGCAAATAAGTTAACTAAGCAAGTGGGAAATTTAGAAAAAAAACATCCATCTTATCATTTTATTAAATACGGGTTAAGTATTCTGGATAATCGCTTGGAAGGTGATTCAGGACAATGGGATATAATTAAATATAATTTCTTGTTTGAACAAGGTTTAACACAGAAAGCGTTTTCTGAATTTGGAACTGTAAAACAACACCTTAAAATAATTGATAGAAAGTATGTCCCCTCGGAAAAGCTTCATACCTTAATATTCGGGAATTTTATTTCTAATTCAATAAATATCCTATTAGAAGGAAATGAACAAATACCAGAATTCGATATAATTACCCATGATCTTGTACATAAAAATCGTGCAATTACATTTTGTGAACTTAAATCCATTACATCAAGACTCTCAGATAGAATTTTATCTTTGGATGAATTAAAAGAAATTAAAAAATATGATTTAATATTATTCCCAAACACATTGGGATTTTACAAAAATATCAAAGAACAATTAACTTTTCTAAAATCAATATCAACAGAAGATATCCATTTATTTCTATATGCACCTACAGATGCGAAATTTGGTGTAGGGATTGAACCATTATTTCACCTTCATCCCGATTACAAAGGTATTCCAAAATCAAGTGATTTCCTAGCTCAAGCAAAAGCTGTTGGTTGGTCTTCATCAATTAGAATTGGTTTTAATGAAGAAATTTTACTACTAACAATGGGATGATTTACTATTTCAAATCATCAAGTAAAAAACCAAAAATTAGAATATAATATTAATTCCGGTGATATCAATCAGTGGAAACGTGAATTTGCATTTATTATTATAATTACAGCAATACTATCTGGAATTGCTTATAGTCTTCAAGATTACTATTTTGAGAATATTTTTGAGGGGTCACGTCAACAAACAAGATTATACTATAATATCATTCGATCAATAAGGATGTTTAGCCTATATGTCATTCCATCTATCTGGTTTGTTTATAGATGGAATGGAAATATCAAATCTTTGGGTATCCTACCACCTAAGCGTTATTTAGTGATTAATACCATCCTAGGATTATTTCTCTATAGTATTGCGGCTTTCGTATTTGTAAGAAATGAAATTTTCTTTTCAAGTTGGTATTCTTCTGATTGGACGGAAATATGGAAAAATTTTGCTTTAGTGGCAATAATGGCGTCCATAACAGATTTTTGGACAAGGGGATTTATTTTATTTGAATTATCTAGAAGAACAAATGATGCTAATGCAATATTTTGGCAAAATGTTACTTGGTTTGTTATACACATATACGAAATTGAATTACTTATCCCTTATATTGGCATAGTTAATTCTATCTTGTTAACACTAATTCTTGGGATTGGTGGTGACATTGTCGCATTAAAAACAAAAAGCATTTTTGGGTTAATGCTAGGGCACATATTTCTAAATTTATCAATTCTTCTTGCCGCAAAAGATGTAATGATACTATTTTGACCTTATTGAAAATTACATCACAGGATGTATCATCATTCTTATTTAACCCGAAAGCTTATTCAAATTAGAAGCAAAAATTTAGGGGAAGCTTTAATTGTCCATCCGCCTTCCAAATCAGTATACGGTATTGTTGTACAAGTTCAATAAAACCAAAAATATGGCAAATTTAATTGTATTCAAGTATACAAAGAATTCATCAAAGGAAGCAGCTATACACAAAGGAAGGATTAGTTTCACATATGACAAAAGAAAGCTTAGACCCTTTCGATATGAACAACGTTCTGGACATAGTTATAGATTTAGAAGTGAAAAAGTCATAATGAAAATTCTTCAAGATGCAACAATGATTATCATGACACCTAATGATAAACCAGAAAATATCCCAGAATATTTGGAATTTTTCGAAAGTAAAAAAATGTTGCGTCCAAAAATAATGGACCTTTGTATAAGATGTCTACAAGAGTATAGTCAGATGTCTCAATTAAATAAAAACAATAAATTTCAATTATACAAAAAATCTATTTGCAGACCCTGTGCTGTAGATGAATTGCAGGAAGAATATACCAGAAGGGGTATTTCACTAACTTCGAGTTCAAAGAAATTTTATCAAGAACAATTAAACAAATACAAATCTTTGGATAAAGTTATTGAAAATTTGTGGGACCCACAAACTTCAAATCAAGATAGATCCACATCGTTATTTGACGTAGTCCCGGCGGATACTAAATCTAGAAATATTGAATTTTGGAAATTCATAAAATCAAAAAAGATGGAAAAATTATTCGATAAGGAAATTGTTCAACATTGGAAGAAATTAGGAATTAATGAATTTCTTCCGGTTCAGCAAATGGCAATCAGTAATGGTTTGCTTGAGCTCAATGATTTGCTTGTGGTCGCAGGTACTTCTTCAGGAAAAACCTTCGTGGGTGAAATCGCAGGAATTCATAATTGGAAATCGAGGGGAAAGAAATTTGTTTTCACAACACCATTAGTAGCATTATCTAATCAAAAATATGAAAGTTTCAAATCCCGATATCGAAAGTTAGGAGCTAGGGTGGCTCTAAGGGTTGGTAAAAGTAAGATTGATGTGGGTGATGAAGAAAAAATCTTTCCTGATGGTAATTTCGCAAAATCAGACATTATAGTAGCGACTTATGAAGCCCTGGATTGGATATTCAGAAGCGGTCAATGGAAAAATATCGGTGAAATCGGTACTTTTGTTGTGGATGAAGTCCAATTATTAAGTGATCCTGAAAGAGGTATACTACTTGATGGGATTCTCGCTCGTGTAAAAACATTATTTCCCAAATGCCAAATAATTTGTCTTTCTGCAACCATTGGAAACCCACAAATTCTAGCGAATGAACTTGGTTTAGATCTTGTAAATTATATGAAGAGGCCAATTGCTTTAGAAAGGCATTTAATAATCGCCAAAGATAAGGAAGAAAGAGAGAAATTAATATCAGATTTAGTAAAAGAAGAAGCTAAGATAGTTTCAAAGAGCAATTATAAAGGGCAGTCACTTATATTTACAAGTTCCAGAAGAAGAGTACAAGAATTGGCTTCTGTTTTAAAATCAGAAGGAAGAAAATCAGCATATTATCATGCAGGAATGACTTATTCTAACAGAAGAAAAATTGAAAGTAAATTTGAAAAAGGGGAAATTGAAGTATTAACTACTACAGCAGCATTAGGTGCAGGAGCTGATTTTCCAGTTTCCCAAGTCATCTTTGAACTACCAGCAATGGGTGCAAGATGGATAACCAATGCAGAATTTCATCAAATGTCGGGTAGAGCAGGCAGGTTGGGATATCATGATCTTGGTAAAGCAGTTATGTTTGTTATACCAGGGGAAAAAATATATTCAGCGCAACAAAAGTCTAGTGATCAAGTAGCATTTGAAATATTGACTGGAGAGATTGAGGATATCGAAGGGGACGTCGATAGTGAAGATGAAATGGAACAAATACTAGCTTACGTCTCATCATCTTACCCGTTAAGAATAGATGCAATTGCATCCTATCACAAAAAATTATTTTACAATACAAATTCGCTGAGCTCTTTAATAAAAGTAATGAATTCTAAGGGATTAATAACCATCAAGGATAATCTATGGTATATCACACCACTTGGCAGAGCTATAAGCTCAAGTTTCCTAAAACCTTTATTTGGGTATGATATTGCTAAGAAGACCACAAAAATGCCTGTTATAGATGTAGCACTGGAGATAGCACCGAATAATTCTATTTTATTGACCTCTCAGATGCACTCGCAGATTGAAAGAGCTATGAAAACTAACCTTAGTAGAAATTTCTTGAGTGATGGAGTATTAGATTTTATTGTCGGAACCAGTCTCAAATCCAAGAAATTACCTTTAACCCTGATAGAAAAGGTAAAACAATGGAATAGATTATTTTTTAATTGTAGTTGTAAATCAAATCCTTACTGTATCCACCCAAAAATGAAATTATCTAAACTGGTTTTAGATTTGAGGTTATCAGGGATGAATCTTTCTCAAATATCCTATCAATTATCTAGAAGTTATGATCTATTCATTTTTCCAGGAGACCTCTTAAATTGGTTAGATGAAATAATTCACGCAATACAATCTGTAGCTAGAATAGCTAAAGCTATGAACCAAACCTCAATCATTACTGAAAGTAAAAATCTTGCATTAGCGATCCAAAGTGCCAATCCAAATGTAATTGATAAAAATACAAAGCTTGGTTTAAATTGGTCTAATCAAAAACAAAAACTAAATCAGAGACCCCTTAAGAGAAAAGTCAGATCAAGAAAAAACACCATCGCAAGAAAACAGGCAAAGAATTCAAAAATTTCACGTAGGAAGTAAATGAGATTATATAAGCGATAAGAACTATTGAATGTTAAGTGGAAATTAATCGTAACATAGATCGATCACTCAATAAAATCGGTAGATTTTTTCATTTTTTTAGAATCTTATTTGCAGTAGCAAAAAGGAGTCTAATAGTGGATTTCAGGTATAAATTCCAACTAGTAGTAGAAGCTACATGGACAGCATTAAATGTAGCTGTATTCGTTTTGTTGGGTGTTGCATGGCAAGAAACAGCAACAACAGATGGAGTTCCTTATTCGATGGTTACATTTTTCATTGTTGCAACTGGATTTTTCACTGTTTTTGCTGGAGTCATGGAGACAACAGTTACTGCAATTACCGAGGAGAACCAATTGGGGACAATGGGTTTCTTAGTTACAAATTCTGTTTCTCCAGTTGCAATAATTATGGGGCGATATTTAGCAGCAACCGTTAGATGGTTCATTATATTAATTACGATTGTTTTTCCACCACTGTTAATTACAGGAGTTGTACCATCATCATTACCTTTGCTATGGTCTTCTATCATTGTATTCTTTATTGCATGGATATTTTTCATGGGATTCGGATTGATTTTAACATCTATTGCATTAATTATCAAGAAAACAACAACTTTCAATAGAGTAGCTATATATATTGCAAGATTTGCTTCAGGAGCTTTTGTCCCTCTAATTTCTTTTGACAATTCACTTACCATTTTTAACAAACCCCTTAGTAATTATATGATATGGTTTCCGCCAGCATTTTGTCTGGAAGTATTGCGGTGGGTATTTACCGTGAAAAATGAAAATCTATTGAATCCGGAAACTCCATCAACCTCCAAGGATGGGTTAGTTTATAGTGGTTTTAATGATGTATTCGGTACTAACATTACTGATTTAAGTCTTTCAGATCCAATGGTAAAACAAATGCTAATTGTGGTATTTGGCTTCCTATTTTTTGCAATTTTTATTGTAACAAGATTGACTACCCTTTCGAGAAAATGGGGAACAATTGAATTTTATTAGGTGATTTGATGTCTCAGAAATATGCTATTGAAGTTGAAAATCTAACGAAAATATTCAAAAGTCCTGGGAATCGAGAGGGAAATACAATATTAACAGATATTAGTTTTAAAATCCCTTATGGCGCTTCAGTTGCAGTTACTGGGGAAAATGGATCTGGAAAAACCACTTTGCTAAAAGTTTTAGCAACTTTGTATTTACCTGATGGAGGTATGAATCGTATATTAGGGTGGGATCTAGTTCGTGATGCTTCGATGATACGAGAAAAAATATCCTTTGTATCCCCAGGATTAGATTTTCAAAGAAAGCTAACTCTTGAAGAAAATTTAAAATTCTTTGCTAAAGTTCAAAATTCTGAAATAGAAGGTGCACTAAAATTTCTTGAAGCGATGAAACTCATGTCTAAGATTGATGAAAGGACTGAGACATTTTCTGAGGGTCAAAAAGCTATAACACGTTTAGCAATTGGCTTCATGAAAGATTCTGAAATCTTATATTTGGATGAAGTAACAACAGGTTTGGATGTTAATAGAAGAGAAGAGGTAATAAATTATATTGAATCTGAATTAACAAGAAAAACAAAAATTATAGTAGATCATAATTCTTCAGTTATAGATCGATTATGTGATCAAGTTTTAATTTTGAAACGTGGAGGTAGGGTCCATAAAATTATAAATATTAAAGAACTTTTAGAATCTCTACCATATGCTTATGAAATAACAGCTATTCCCAAACGAACATTGTCAGATCGAGAAATTAAACAGCTTTGGCCTCGTTATGAAAAAACAGGTGGAATAATTAGATTTTATCCAAAGAGCCGAACTGAGGCACAAGTTATCAATACTAGAATTCTCTCCTCAGGATTCATTTCAAGAGCAGAAACAAGAGCAATTGATCTAAATGATTATTCAATGAGAATGGTTGATGATGAAAGTAATCCCTTTGATTAGTCGTAAATTATAATAACGGAGAGATGAGTTTGAGAGCACTTATTGTTGGTCATATTTCCTTAGATCGTCGTAAGAACAAGATTCTCTTAGGAGGCCCTCCATTATATCAAATCCCAATTTTAGATATATTTGGTTATGATATTGATGTATTAACGTCATTTAACCAGAATTCCCTAAATACAGAAAAATTGTATCCTAAAGTGAATTTCTATAACAAAAAATCCCAGTATACTACAACGTTTCAATTCTACAAAAATACAAATCAAGAACGGGGGGGTGATGATCGAACATTGCAACTAATAGAAAAGGCCAATGATATTTACCTATCTGATATAGAACAACTCCATAATGAATATGAAATCGTGATTGTATCGCCAATTGCTTCAGAATTAAGCCTAGAAGTTATCATCGCATTAACAAAAATTGCTAAATTTTCATTTTTTGACATTCAAGGATTAGTTAGAAATTTTAAAGAAAATGGGGAACTATATCAAAAATTGAACGAATTAGAATTTAATCAAATATTATGCAATTTTGACGTTGTTAAATCATCAAAATCAGAAATTTCAGATTTACCTAATGTTCAAAATCCTTACAAATCAATCTTAATTGTCACTGATGGAGGTCAGAAGATCGATATACTCTCAAATAATGAGGTAAAATCAACGTCACTTGATACAGTCGAACAAATCAAAGATGATACAGGATCTGGAGACATTTTTTTAAGCACATTTGCTGCGTTATATAAGAAAAAAAAATTGTTGGAAGCTATAAAATTTGCTCATGAAATGGCTAAATTAAATTTGAAAATTGTAGGAATACCAAATATTGATACATTAAAAAATCAAAAGAAATTATTAGGAATTTGATCAGGAAATAATGAAAAAATATTGTTTCAAAATTAACATTTAAAGAATTTAAAATAAAATAAGAAATTGGTGATTGTATTTCTGACCCATTAAATGAAAAAATTGATCAGTCAGAAATAAAGAAAGAATCAAAAATGCTTTCAGTTAAGGGTATTTCTAATCACATAGCATTAAATGCAATTTTAGCTGGAGCAACACAAGTAGCTTCACCTGTTAAACCGGGTAATGTTCACAGATATCATGATTTTAAGTTAACAAAAATGGAACATTATTTGTCTAGTGCAGTAGCTTTAAACAATCCAATGTTTGAATTAGCAACAAGAGGTGTATTAACTGAAAGAGAGCTAATTGATATTGATGAAGTAGATATGGGATGGATTATTGCTGAAGCTGCAAAAGATAATGTTAAATGGCACAATGGAGGAATTACTAATCTTGGAATGTTATTTTTATTTTCCCCAATTGCACTTGCTGCTGGCTATTTGATTTCTGAAAATGATTCAGATTTTGACGATATTAATCTAAACAAATTACCAACCATAGCGACGAAATTTCTTGAAAACACTACACCAGAAGACACCGTTAATATATTTTCAATGTTATATCATCTTAAATCAGAGACTTATCCGATGTCCAGATCTATTGGAATTTCTTTACCAGAAAGTATCTCACAGTTATTAGAAAATGAGATTAATCTATTAGATTTCTATTCTCAATACAAAAAGAAAAATTTACTATTCCAAGAATTATGTAACAATTACAAATTGATTTTTACTTATGGATTAAATGCATTCAATGAAGCAATTAATGAAAAGGCATCAATGGTAAATGCGATCACACATACCTATATTACTCTTCTAAGTTTAAATCTAGATTCAATAATATTTAGAAAACATGGTAGGGACAAAGCTTTCAAAGTAATGCAACAGGCAAAAAATATTATGGAAAACGGAGGTTTTCTCACATCACGAGGTCGAATACTGACCTATGAGATGGATAAATCTTTACACAACAAAGTTGAAACAATAAATCCAGGAGTAACTGCAGATTTAACCGCGACTGTTACTTTCATTTCTACATTAAGTGGGATCAGACCCTAATCATCAGTGCTTTCATTTGGTATATAATCAGCATATGGTTGAGATTCATCCCATGCTAGCTTGAATAACTTGCTATACATAATTGCAATATCCTTATCGTGAACATAAAAACCAACATAGTTTTTCTCGCGTTCTAAATACAGTTTATCAAGTTGATCGGAGGTAAGATCTGATTTCAATTGTGATTTAATATCATCGTGAATTCCATAATTGATGAATAGTGAAGTTTCATCATCAACCACCATCAAAATGGTACCAAAAGGATTTTCCGCGATATTAACGTCACATGGATCAAGTTCTTCGATGATTTCTTTTTCATATATATTATCAATCCCCCTCGGCATTGTCAATAGTTGTAGTTCGAAGCCCTCAACTTTATGCTTTTCTTTTATTTTATTAATTAAATTTGAATATTTAAGTTCTACAAGGGTATCAACTGCAAGCATGATTTTATTTTGGGCAGAATCAGCAAGATTTAGAAGATAATTATTCAACTCCTTTCTTCCAATTATTGTAAATGTCGATAAGCTGGGTTTTTCATCAACACGTTCTTTTAACTTCTCAAGCTCATTTTGTGCAACTTCAATTTTTGTGTTGTATTCTACTTTTAAATCATTAAATAATTTAAGTGGATCTTGAGGTTTAAATATTCTAGGACCTCCACGTGTTGGTTGAACATCCTCTACAATGTTTTTTTCCTTTAATTTATCTAAAATTTGATATACCCTATTAGGTGGAACTTGACTAACTTTCGCAATTTGACTTGCTGTTGTTCTTCCTAGAGATACTAGAGCGGAATAGGTTTTTGATTCGTATTCAGACCATCCGATATCTTTTAGTTTTTCAACAGCCTCGTCAATAAAACTCACAATAATTTGGGATATTAGAGTATTTAAATTGCTTCCGTATCATTGACCACAACAGTGGTAATAAAATATATTATGTAACGATCGAATTTCTGAAAATATTAATCTCTGAAGTAATTGCATAGATAAATTTTGAGAAACAAATACATTTCAAAACTTTGTAAAAGCCTTAATTGCGATCTCTTAATAAGATTGAAAAATAAAAATCACATATACGAGAAGTGATTACAATTAATATTCATCCAGAGCCTTTTGATCATTTTCCAATGCTTTCATTATTGCAAGGCAGAAATGTAAATTTTGCGAGTTCGTTATATGTTTCTAAATTAAAAGTAAAGGCAGGATTGGATCAACATGGGAATTACAGTTTCAATGAGTTTTATGATCGAGGTACTGGATTTCAATTAAATGTAAATAATGTCTTCGGATTCCATTCATCCAATAGTTTGGATAATGTTGGAGAAGATTTAGCAAATCTAGCTTTGAATTTATCGAAAAAAAATTCAAAAAATAAAAATAGTGTTATCGATCAATCTCAACTAGAAGAAGGATTAACAAGTAAAAATAAACTTACCATTGACATATCGAAAGAAGGCCATTGGAGTGATAATTATAAAGATGAAATAAATTCATTTCTCAAGGATATTGAGGGCTTAATCATAGAACATAAGAACAAAATGAGATTCACACTCGATATAGAAGCTTATTTTGTTCAAAAGCGATATCAATCAACAAAGTCTATTGATATTCAACAGGAATATTCCTATTCCTTGCTTTCGGTATATGTCGAATCAAAAAATCATACATATCCAATTAAGAGAAATGAAATCATGGGGGGAATTATTAAAAGTGATTTTGAATGGCAGAAAGTTGAAAATCGAATAGAAAGTATGATATCACAATTAGAACAACTTGAAGTTGTTTCAAAACCACCTTCTGGAGAACATAATGTTTTATTATCAGAGGATGCAGTTTATAGTTTAATTCATGAGACTATAGGTCACGGATGCGAAGCTGATCAAATCGTTTCGAATAATTCATTTCTAAATAATAAAATGGGTTTCAAAGTTGCAAATTCTAATTTAACAATTGTTGATGATCCACATATACGCAATGTAGGCTGGGGAGAATATGATGATGAGGGAATCAAGACTCAAGGAACATTATTAGTAGATGAAGGAATTTTATCTAGCTTTCTCCATGATACTAAAACTGCGAAAATCATGAATCAAACAAGTACAGGAAATGCTCGAGCAACATCGTACCTCTCTCCACCAGAACCAAGACAATCTAATATTTATATAGAACCAGGTGATTTATCTAACGAAGAATTACTTGAAGAAGTACGAAACGGATTATTAATAGGACCTACATTGGCAGCAAGCACTTCAATTTACACCGGAGAATTTTCTATTGAGAGTCAGATTTCCTTTGAGATCAAAAATGGAGAAATTGTTAATATCCTAGGACCAGTAACTATAACCGGCAATGCTTTAGAAAGCTTAAATAATATTACGTCGATTGGTAATAATCCCGAAATGATACCAGCGGTTTGTTTAAAAGGTGATAGCTTGGTTTATGTAGGTTCTTTGATGCCTCAAATGGCTTTAAGCAAAGTAAGGGTGTACTAGAAGGAAGATAAATGTCAGAATCCAATGAACTAATCGATTACGTCTTGATAGATGAGATTAGGCGATTACTTGATAGATTTCAATGGATATCATCGTATGAATTATTTTATCAAAAAATTGAAAAGATTGAAACACAGTTAATACAGAAACATCGTAAAACGCATGAAGTTAATCTCAAAAAGAAATCTAACTCTGGTATATCATTACGAATAATTTCTAAATCAAGAAGATTGGTTGAAACATCATTGGGTATATCTTCACTTCATAAGATCACAAATCTTACTGAGCCTAAATCAACACAAAAAAAAGAGGAAATATTAATATTCCCACAATTAAAAAATCCACGTATCAAATCCATAGCTGGAGACCAGTCTAAATCATTTAATTTTCAGGAGAATACAGTTCTAGAAAAACTAGAGGACCTAAAATTGGAAGATCCAGAAAATGAGTTTGAAGAAAGTTCAAATTCACTAAATTTGGAAAGAGAGACTCGATATATAATTAATACTGGATCAAATGGAATATCGAATTCTTCACTGAAGGTCAATTTGAATCACTCTGTTAAAATTTTATTTGATTATTTTGTTTATACAATATCCCGAAATGATTATAGAAGGAATTTAAATTTTAATAGAAAACAATTAGAATTGGATGTATTTGAAAATCGTGTTAAAAGATCGAAAAGATTTGTAAATGCTAATTTGGATGATGTTTCAATTATTTTTCATCCAAATATAATCGGAAAAATCATTGCTTTTCAATCAAATTCTCTAATATCAAATCCACGAAATCAATTTTCTCCAATATGGAACGATCAAATACACCTTTACGATGATCCTCTGCGAGAAGAAGGATATGCATCAACTTTATTTGATGATGAAGGTAATATTACAAAATCCAAAGTATTGGTTGAAAAAGGGAACTTCCAAAATTCATTGAATACAATAATAACTGGTGGACCATCAAATAGTGGCAATGGATACAGATCCGCATGGTTTCAGCCTTTGTCAAGATCATATGAATATCCAGTTTCAAGAGCAATTTCAAATTTAGTAATGATGGGAGGAATTGGTAAAGGGATAAATTTTGTACAAAAAAGAACAGTGTCTCTGTTAGTTGTAAAAGGTCATGGTTACATTGGAGGGATGGCGAATAATCCAAAATTTGTCATCCATGCAAGTGAAGCAGAACTCTGGAAAAATGGCGAATATCTTGGACCAACCTATAATTATACCTTTAGTGGGTCCCTCAACGAAATTATGAAATATGGTGATTTATCTGCAGATCAAACTCAAGTTGTTGATAAAGCAATTCCTGGTGCAGTTTATATTGGCTGGTTGAGGTGCCCTCCCGGAATTATAAAAGTCGGATAACTAATAAATTGGGAAATTGATAAAACGAATGTTGAAATGATCCTGTGGATTATTTCAATTTTGGTTCTGTAATTTCACTAAAATAATTTCAAATTAATTTCATTCTACAACTATTCAATATATTTTATGATATTTCTGTTACATTACACATCGATCAATCTGTGTGACATGTCTAGCTATTGACATGTGTCTCATTAATTGTTACAGTTGATAATCGATTTCGTCAGATGTTAGAATCAATTCACTGGTTTTTAATTCATTTTTATTCATCTCCTCTAAAATATTGAGAATCTATAGAATCTATCTCAAACCTGAATTGGTGCAATCAACATTCGACTATGTACGTTACCCATATCTCGACGTTGGAGTTTGGTTGGATCAAATTCCACACCATCACGAAGAATATAAAAACAACAACGTAGTATCTTTACTGCAACAGCCACCAGTGCCTTAC
>MDVR01000054.1 GCA_001940725.1 Candidatus Heimdallarchaeota archaeon LC_2
TTACTTGCAAGATCTGCAATTACTACATCTACAGGGGGTGTTGCAATTTCAGATAACATTGGTCTAAAATTTTTATTCCTCATATCTACTTGTAGTGTAAATATATTATCTTGTGAGAAGGGTCTAATATGGTTAATGTCCACAGCTATAACCTTTCCCCCATAACCCACAATTTTACTTGCTACCTGTGACCATCCACCTGGGGCTGCACCTAAATCAACTACAATATCCTTTCGTTTAATTACATAAAATTTATTTTGTATTTGTTGTAATTTAAAAGCGGATCTTGCTCTATAGCCTTTCTGCTTGGCTTCCCGGTAATAATGATCGCGTTTATCATAAGACATTGGAATCGATTTTAATTACTTTTCAGAATCTTTTGTAGTTCTTCAAAGATTAGGTAGTTAATATTTAGAAATTATAATAAAATATAATTAGATATTTAATCTATAAATTCAAGTTGAACTTCTTCTTCAAGCCATTCTGCAAACTCCTGACAAGTTGCTGGGCTTACAGGGTTCTTAATATCGCATTCTGAGAAGATAGGACATGTGAGACAGGGTTGTGCTGCTAGGTCTAGCCATTGAGATAAATTGGGATCTGATAATGTTATCAATTGTTTATCATATTTCTTCATTGGGTAACTTTTCTCTTCTAATTCATTGACAACTATTCTATTGCTCAAAAGTAATTTATTGACTGATTTATGTACTTGTAGATAATTTCCAAATTTTTCTAGTACATCAGACATAAGGAGATTACCGTTAGATGAAACAAGTTCGATAATTGAATTTTCTAAACCTTTATCAAATGTAATTGCGACATTTGTATATTGACCGAAGGCATTAGTATTTGTGATTTCATAAGGATTTGGAGAAGCTTCATTTGGTTTCATCATATTAACACCTAAAAGAAAAGGAGCAGTTGTGCAAGTCGATCGATCAGCTGATCAAACGTTCGATCGAAGTACATTTTTCTATATACTCAGTATTCAATATAAACCTTATGACAGAATCACCTAGGGTGAACCTTCCTAGTTATGAATATTCAATAATTACGCTGACATAAGCTGAATATCGCGTGAATTGATTTTATCGAAAAATACGTTCGGGATAGTCTCTGACCTATAATGAAAAATATACGAAGTAATTACAAAATATGGTAAAATATTTCTTAATTATTTACAAAATAGGTGAAATTTTATAATTTACAAATCAGATAATTGGATTATATACTGTTTTTCCAAATTTTTAAAAGAGCGGTCATTGGAATTATTATCAAAAAGTGTTGATAGGTTATTATATTCATAATTATATACTCTACACCGATATTATCGTTTTGAGATAAAAAAATGGATATAGATATTAGAATACTTTATTACTAGTGTCATCAGTAGTGATATAATGGGTCAAGATGATCTGGCGAATGAAATTAATCGACGTATTATGAAATTCGCTAACATAAAGGATCAGGCAGCGGATTTCTATGATCATTGGTGCTTTGTATCCAATCATCCAAGTTATGAGAGTTTGGTTGATCCAAGTCAAACTCGGATAATGAACCTCAGACCCCAAGAATTTGAACCCAAGGACGAATATCAGCTCAGTTTTGATCAATCAATAATAAATGATTTACATTTAGTTCCTGAGATATTTACTGAAATTGCAGATCTTGTTAATATCAACAAAATTCAAACTATTATAATAGATCGACAATTAATTAGTCGATTCGATAAAGACTTCTTACAGCCCATCAAGGACAGTATAAAAGAAATAAAAATAATAGAATGCGTGTTTCCAGAGATACCCAGTGGATTATTCAGAAATTTGGATCTGAGGACATTAGAGTTAGATAACTGCTGGATTGGAGAAGTGGCACGAAATTTTGGTATTTCAGATTCAAGAATAACTAATTTTGTTTTTGTGGGAAATAGACTCAAAAAGCAAAGAATTTTTGATGGAATCATAGGTCATGTACAACGTCGATCAATACGGCTTAAGGGTATAAAAATAAATTTTGCAACTATATCAAATAATAAACATGTCTATAGAATAAGCAATCTTGAAATTTATCGAGCGATATATCCTCATGGATCACGGATATCACAAGCACAGCAACATTCAGCTGAAAATAGAATAAAAGAACTTTCTACTAGAGAAAAGACAGAAGAAAGACTAAAGAAGTGGGCAAAACCACGTCCTTCAGTGACGAAGACGCAACGAAGACCAAAAGGAAAAAATATCACTACTTATAGAGTAACCGATGTAGATGATGAGGCCTGAAGTCTATTACTTGATCATGGGTAATTGTTCTCGTAAGAATATTGATACTTGTTTCAAGAGTTGTATTGAATTGAGTGGTAGGATCATCCATTTACTTCATCCTTAAACAGATTTTCTTCTAAATAAAAATTTCCCAAGCATTACTAAGACTGGAAAAATAACTAAGAATGGACTTGGTGTATTGTTGGTCTTAGATGAGGTACTACGATTGGTGGAAGTTGTACTCTCGGTTATTGTTCGAGTCGTCGAGGATTGATCATTTGAATTCGGTATAGGTGCAGTTGTTTTGTATCCGATTATTTTAAATTGAACCGAATGAGAATTACCATGAAGCACACTGCCAAATTCCATCCATATAATTTCTTGTCCAAATGGAATTTGCCAAGACAATTTACCCGGATTATCTGTTCCCGATAGAAGATCAATTCTCTGAGAATTCATTCTGTAATACACATACACATACTTGACATCTCCTTCTGTACTCCATGAAATTTCTATTGTTGAACCTGCATAAACATCCCATTGGTAAGTTTCATTATTAGTATCAACCGGATTCGGAATAATTTTTGCATTCTCTCCTGTGAGAATGAATTGTTGAGTCTCATCAGATCCACCGGGATTTTCAGCCCGTATAGTATAATTATAATCATCAGAAACCCCTCCCCATATTATTAGATTTGTTTCGTTTACTGATCCTCCAGAAAACGAAGTGCTCGCTTTTCTCACAAATTTACTCAAATGATACAATTTGAATTCTGTTAATCCAGAGGACATATATCCGAAATATATAGTCATTACTTCATTTTCACTATATCGGCGATTAGGTTTGATTTTAGTATAGATTTCCACCCATTCTCGTTGGAATTCAAAGACATCTGAATCGGCGAATATAGATGAATTGGTAGAATCTTGTATTCTAAGATAATAAGTGGAATTGGATTGTACTGGACTACTACCATAATATGAAATAATCATATCACGGTGATCATTATTAGCCACATCATTTGCAAGGGTTTTCACATATCCATCTGCATCATATAAACGAATATCAATTTGGGTTATTGAGGAATTCAATGTTGTCCAAGTAATATTATAAGTTCTAATTGATTTCCAAATAAAACCGTCTTCAAATGGAGTGAAATTGAAAGCCATTTGCTCATTGACTGTAAGACAACAAGCATTAATGAATGACTTACTAGAACTATCTTCAATATTAACTGAAATTTCCTCATCAGTTTTATCAACTAAAACAGCAACAGATGAAGTTGTGGTAGGCACAAGAAATACACTTATCAAGATAATAGAGAATATCTTTTTCAAATGTGGTGTTGTATTAAGTTTCACTTAAATCATCATTGAGGGATTCTTATTTAAATAACCACATTCGATCGATCTAACTCGTCTCAACTTCTAGTGAATATCTAAATTTTCAACTATTTTATTAAGCAATTCATAGAAACCTTATATACGTGAGATTATATATTACGATGGAATGAGCATCTGCAATGAGCAATTCAACATTTGTGAGAGATTTTGAAGAGGAGTATGATTCCTTAGAACTTGTTTCTCTAAACAAGCTATTTTGGGTATACTCAACTCATTTACTCTATCTTTCTCACTTGATTTCATACATTTCGGTGTCAGGAATAATGCAGCTGAAATTCCAAAGATTACTAAATACTATATGTAACTGAAGGATGCCCCAAACTAAATTTCCTTTTTTTTATTTCTATTTTCGTAATTATTTTTATCAAACCCTAAAGAATAATTTCCGCATTGCTTTGGTTGATGTTCTGTCTTTGACCATCTCAAAATAATCAGTTTTTTGTTTATCGAAAATGAAATTAGATGGAAATAATTGTGTTATAGGTTGAGGAAAGATAATATAATTATCTAACAAACCATTTAAATCTGTAACTTCAAGAAATGAAATTTCATTGTGAGTTAATTCGATCATTTTCAAGATACACAATCTTACAGTTTCTGTGCAAAGTTTTATGATATTATAATAACCCTCACTTATTTTCCAGCCTCTGGCTCTCTTACGCTCTATCGATGCTTTATCGAATTTTGAAATCTCTGAATATTCTCTCTCAGTCATAATAACAAAGCGTTCCGCTATCAATTTTTCCATTTCTTGATATGAACCACCATGAGCAATTTTTGATCTTATATTGTAAATTATGGTTATCAAATCTAAAAGTAAAATCCTTTCTTCCCAGGTATCACCCAAAAACCATGTAAAATTTCTTTGTAATTGTTTTGTTACATCACTCTGATTTGGAATGAAAAGCGTTTCAAGTATGATTGATGCTTCGATTATTATGGACTCAACATCTTTCAAAGTCATCATTCTATGAAACTTGTACAAAATTGATCGAATAACAGGTTTGAGTTCTTTATAACTAAGAAATTTTGTAATAAAATCTTTAATGTAATTATCTAATTCAAGATCCTGATTTTCAACCCTTACCTTTTTATTTGAAAAATCCATATTTATCCCCCTCCTATGATTGTCAACCCTTCTAATCATCCAGCTTGGGAATTCCTTTCTTTTAGATACAGATTTATATTCACTGACAGGGCTGACTGAATAAGTAGTGTTTGTGTCTGAATCATACTCTACACCAGTTAAGCTATAGTCTGAAATCAAATATACTTTTTTTACGACTACATCTTGAAATCCAAGTAATAAGAAGAAATTTTCAATTTTTTCACTATCTGGAGTTTCCTTATAATCATCATCGAACCTTGATAGTTTTATTTTACATTCCAACCAACCTGTACAAGATAATATCCAGTCGTTCGACAGACCAAATTCAGAAAATAAAATACTATCACTAAATTTCTTTCCTAAATCATTCAAGTTATTGTCAGTGCCTAAATAAAAATTTAATTCAGATATGAACTCATTTTTATAAGGAATTTTAAAATCCTCACCATTGAAATCGATGTTGAAAATTGGATAAATTACTGTTATTTCACTGACGTTTTCAATCCATAATTTACAAACTTTTTCAAATATTTCTTTATAAATCTCTGAGTCAAATAATAGCGAAATATCTTTATTTTTACTCCTTGAAATAGTCTGAATGTATCGAATGCTAACTAAGCTAATAACCCAATCATACCTGATTAATTTTGATTTTTCATGTTGAACGGCATTTGAATATTTTATGTGAAATTCTTCTAAATTTGTTTTCATTTCATTGAAAACTTGAATGAGGATTTTATCAATTAGTTCACGACTGATTACATATTCTGTTTTGAGATTGACTGATCTCATTGATGGAGAACTCTTTGTACCTAAAAACTTCTGGTAATACACTTCATCTAACCCTATATCTAAGATCGAAATGAAATCGAGATTCAGATTTTCATTTTCCAAAATTTGTTTCAAGTATTTGATAATTTTTTTAATAAATTCTTCAGTTATAGTTTCAAGATCAAATATTACAGAAATGACTTTATTATCCATACAGTAAACTCTGGTAATTTGTAAAAAAGTCTCTTCACTTCAATCTATTTTTTTATAATAATATGAGAGATAGTTCTCAAAAATATTCATGCAAATGTCTCTAACTCTTCAGAAATCATGGTGAAAACCATAGTATTTTGATACAGAATGTTATCAATTCATCGATATCAACAACTTTTACAATAGTAATTTTGCTAAACTCTATCTTTACACAAATCAATTATTTTTCTTATATCCTGAGTGATGATCCTTAATAAAACACTTTGGCAACGCAATGAAATTTAAATATTGGAAAGCAATAACGATTATCATGATAAGATCGATATTTACAAGCAATCAGGTTTCTGGTAGTATTGCATTTGTTTCAACTATCATTGTATTGTTAATATTACCACCGATTACAGTAGAATCATCGTTCGCTATATTATTTCTTGGAGCATTAATTAGTGTCATTATAAGTTCTATCGATCCATTAAGATTTTTAATTATTCAAGTGCTTTCGAGAAGATTGCATAGTTCAGAGGGATTATTAATTGAAGACATTAAAGAATCAATTTCCGGTATCTTTTCAAAAAAAATAATTGATCAATTCGTATCAAAATTTTATATTGTTGTAGGTTTAGCCTTAGGAATTTTGTTATTTTTTATCAATACGATACCAGAAACCCCTTTTACCCAACTCAATTTTTCGAACTTTACCATGAATCAACTACCTACGGTTTTTCTGCAAGTAATAATGTTTTTGGCTATCATAGGTGTTATTAAGAAGGGAATTTATGAATTCAAAAATGATCAAGTTACTTTGGAAAACTTGACTATATTTGAGCTTTATAGAATGCCTCTGCCATTTGGTTATGAATGGATAAATGACCCTTCTCGAAGAGTTGATGAACGTCGAAAATCATTGAAGTCAAGAAGACCTACTATAAAAGCCTTAGAACAATATTTGGATCGATATGATTATAGAAGCTTTAATCGAGCAATGAATGTAGAATTAATTGATTTAATAAGTTCTAAAACTATCTTGAATATAAAAAATTTACTTGGTCCTACAGAATCTACAGAAATCAGGTCATCAACGGATTGGTTAGATCTCGTGATTGAATTCCCAGAAAAAATCAATGAAACACATAATTTAGGTGCAAATTGCTTGTCTGCATTGTTTTATCATATTGTTGAAAGTTTAAATAGTGTCGCCTCCCGTATTTCAATGTATAATGAAGAGCTTGAGGACTTTAAATCATTTGTTAAGAAATTAAAAGACTGGTCTTATTTGCAAATACCTATAGATTTGCTTGGGGTTAAACCAAATAAAATTGGTTCATCAACGAAATATCAAAGGCCGATGAATGATATCGATATCACATTAATAAAGGATAGTACAGAATCAAATGAACAAGTTTTCTACTATATTTTCAACCTTTTTAGAAAACTTAACCGATCGACGAAATATCAAGAATTAGCTGGAAAGCCAAATCCAATTGAATTTATTTTTGAATTAACAGGAGCTGAACTCCAATTTCGCAGTGTAAATTTTTCTACAAAAGGTCACGGTTATACAGTAACATTTGGTGAATGGTTACAATGGATTATTAATAGGAATTTAAGACTTGAATATTTAAAATTAGATTTTGATGAAACACACACTACTGATAAATTGATTAACTTAGTTTCTTCTATAAATACAGATATTACAGATCAAGTTATTTTTGATGATATTAATGAATCATTTACTACTGTCTTATCGAAAGTTTTTCAGGAGGAATGGTTGGATCATAAACTTTTATTGGATTATCCAAGTATTTTGGATTATTTACAAAAAATAAAAAACATCCTTAAAGAGATAGAATTTTCTATAACCGATTTGAAAAGAGAATTCAATGTTTTTCAACTTAAAAATGAGTCTTAGGGTTGATAATTCAACCATAAATCCATTAAACAATACTAAAAGAATTTCCAAAGTTATACAGATTGGTATTTACTCCACCAATCTACCGGTGAGTCAACTGGCCAATTCCCTTTTCGATCGATCTAGCTTGTCTCAAGTTCAATTAAATATCTAATGTTTAAGTATAATAATTGATTAAAGATATTTCCGTTTCATAAAATATTCGAATTGCGTATTAGGATGATAATACGCACTTGAAAATATAGCTAATACTCATTTTCATACAATATTTTAGATAGGCCTAATTAATCAACAATACATCACACTAATAACAATGCCTCGTTTTTCAGCGAAAGCAAAAGAAATTCATGATGAAATTCGGTACAATACAAATATTGTAAATGCCAATAAACTTCTAGAAGGATTAAAAGATCCTCGATCGATCTGTTCTGCACCTGAGTTTTGACCTAGTTTTTGCACCTCAAATTACCTTGTAATTTTTGTACAACTTTTTTGTTTATTTCTCTTTTTAATTCTCATAATCAACCATTATTCATGAAATAAAAACTGGGTGATTCGGGGGTCAAAAAGTAGGTCGAATTAGAGGTTCATCGCAGATCGATGGGTGATCTCGTATCCTATGACCCTAATCAACAAATGAACACTAAGCTTCACAACTTATTTGGTAGTGGATATGTTGATTTTGTCTATTCAGAAAAGGCTATACAAAATATAGAACGATTTGAAACTGTGTTTAAGGAATATTATAGATCTCTTGGATTACAGTCCCCTAATCGTAATGGTCTCATGGGCTTCCTCCATGGATTGAGATTCACAAAATCATTTCCTTTCCTTGCTTTTGGTGTACGTAATAATTACGGCGAAATTCCGGGGATAACTCAATTCTACATCGGTATACTTACGAATCCCAATAATTATCACTCCCCAGGGGGTAATAGGTTAATTTTCAAGGCTTATGACGAACTCTTTTGAGAGATCTAAATTCGATAATCAATTATTTCAAAATCCGTACTATGATCTAATTACAAATTATTAAATCCGTACCATAAATATAAATACTCTTCAGCCTCCTTTTTGTTGATTTAGATAAATTGATTCTATCGATCGGAATATTTGATCATTATGGATTGACACAGCTCAATCCTCATCATTCTTATCGGTTGATGGATCAATAGAATAAATTAATCCTTTTGGACCCATTCGAGTCTTCACAATCGATGACTGCTCTCTAAGTTTTCGTTTGGCTATCCGCTGATTCAATGTTTCCGATGGAAAAGGTCGATGGCTGAATGGCTCATTATTACTCTTTCTTATTTTTGGGGAATTATTCCATATATTTGTTCTCTTAATCTTTGTACTGCTTGATTCATCTTGAAATCCGTCAAATATCAGTGGTATCGCCAATCTGTTTTCACTAAAATCAAAGTTATTTATATTTGTGTTTAAGATTCCGAAATTGGTTGCCATCCTATGTATTTGACATCCTAATATATCCAATCTAGTCAGATTCAGATTTCTAAATAGACCTTGGGGTATCTCTGGTATTGAACTATCGCTGATTGATATTTGCTTGATTCCGTCCTTAATCGGCTGAAAGAAATCTTTATGCAATCGCCCAATTGATTTAGATTCTATTGTTACTCTTGTGATTTTATTGATATTTATAAGATCTGCAATTCCAGAGAGAACTTGGGGTATCAAATGCAAATCATTAGTTTTTGCAAATGTGAAGCTGAGTTCGTATTCATCCTTGGGCTCAAAACCAGATGGTCTGTTATCTGTAGGCTTGTATCCGGGGGATCGATGGGTATCAGAATAATTTAAAATAAAACACCAATCGTCACGAGGGGATCCTGAGTAATTTGGTTCTAAGGTCATGATATTACCAAAATTCATTATTCGAAAGTTAATTTCAGTAGCTAATTCATTTACTTCGTCCACAATATATTAGTTGGCGATCCTAGTATTAAATTATTCGTATCCCATATGGATTGGCACTAATATTGCATTGATCTGTGAAATTTTTCCAAATAATGTCCGAATCCATACAAATTTACAGTATTCCTAATTAATTAGACGTATTATATTTAATTTCAAAAAAAAATGAAAAGAGCGGGTATTGGAATTATTTCGCTGATTCCAATCCAATTTGTTGCCTAATATAGGGTGAATTCGGTTCTGGTAGGGTCAGAATTGAGTCATATCCCTTTACAATAGTCCCTACGCCAATTTTCTCATTTTGACTTAAATTGTATCGTATATAATTTACACCCCGTGCATGATCTCCTAAGGAAAAATATCGATAAGCCATGAATATCGTTCCGGGAAGAACCAAAATTGCTCCAATTTTGGTTCTAAGGTCATGATATTACCAAAATTCATTATTCGAAAGTTAATTTCAGTAGCTAATTCATTTACTTCGTCCACAATATATTAGTTGGCGATCCTAGTATTAAATTATTCGTATCCCATATGGATTGGCACTAATATTGCATTGATCTGTGAAATTTTTCCAAATAATGTCCGAATCCATACAAATTTACAGTATTCCTAATTAATTAGACGTATTATATTTAATTTCAAAAAAAAATGAAAAGAGCGGGTATTGGAATTATTTCGCTGATTCCAATCCAATTTGTTGCCTAATATAGGGTGAATTCGGTTCTGGTAGGGTCAGAATTGAGTCATATCCCTTTACAATAGTCCCTACGCCAATTTTCTCATTTTGACTTAAATTGTATCGTATATAATTTACACCCCGTGCATGATCTCCTAAGGAAAAATATCGATAAGCCATGAATATCGTTCCGGGAAGAACCAAAATTGCTCCAATTTTGGTTCTAAGGTCATGATATTACCAAAATTCATTATTCGAAAGTTAATTTCAGTAGCTAATTCATTTACTTCGTCCACAATATATTAGTTGGCGATCCTAGTATTAAATTATTCGTATCCCATATGGATTGGCACTAATATTGCATTGATCTGTGAAATTTTTCCAAATAATGTCCGAATCCATACAAATTTACAGTATTCCTAATTAATTAGACGTATTATATTTAATTTCAAAAAAAAATGAAAAGAGCGGGTATTGGAATTATTTCGCTGATTCCAATCCAATTTGTTGCCTAATATAGGGTGAATTCGGTTCTGGTAGGGTCAGAATTGAGTCATATCCCTTTACAATAGTCCCTACGCCAATTTTCTCATTTTGACTTAAATTGTATCGTATATAATTTACACCCCGTGCATGATCTCCTAAGGAAAAATATCGATAAGCCATGAATATCGTTCCGGGAAGAACCAAAATTGCTCCAATTAATATCATGATTAAAACAATAATATACACATCTACTGTAGAAACGTCTTTACCAACAAGTTGTCTGGTTATGGAGGATAAGCCAGTAAATGTTGAGATTCCCAAAAATAATCCAAAGATCCTGTTGATGGTTTGTCCTAAATCTTCAACACTTGAAATTTCCTTCTGTTCAGCCCCTCCATAATCATCTTCCCATACCGTACGTTTAAGTTCTGAATCTTTAAGAACCCAAATTAATGGTAATACAAACGTAATAAACAAGGGTAATATTATAATTGCATAAACAACTAAAGAACCATCTAAGAAAGTATCACTAAAACCTAGTAAGAAATCTTTAACGTCAATTGCGTCTCCTTCTACTTCAGGTTCTACATTCTTAATTAATTGTGAAAAAATAAAAGATATTGCTGCAAGTGGTAAAAGAATTATGGTATAGAGTCTCCCACCTTTGAATATTTCATAAAATCCATTTTTATGACTCATATCTAATACTCTTGAATTATGCTCAAAATAATAATCACCATTTAGAAAAGGAATGTAACTTACTGATTTGCTGGTCATAGTCATTACGAGTGACTCAGCAAATGATGTGGTGACAAATCTAGTGATTCTTCTTTTTCTTGTCATTGTCAAAAGCATATAAGGTATCATCCCAATGTATCCCCATATAAATGCAATTCCTGCTGTAGCAGAAATTACTTTATTTACATCATCTTCAAGTACCAATCCTATAAACCCAAGGAAAATCAAAATGAATAAGAGTGGAGTTAATATCAGAAATAGATAAGCATTGAATCTAGTTCTACGAGATGGAGGATAAAAATGTAAAAATTGATTTTGATCTAGGTATTTCAGCTCTTTATCCTTTTCTATCCTTTCTTTCTCAATTTTCGCCATTTCTTTTTTATCAACAAATTTAGAAAGATCTTCATCAAAATATTCGGACCTTGGTAATAATGCGAATTTAAATGCAAATCGCAGTAAGGTTTTTCGATAGATGATGATTATTATTGCGGGGATGACAAGTACGGTACTTGCGTAGACGAAAAATAATAGTATCCCTAATATCGGACCACCAAATAGAAGAAACCATTCCATCCTAAATTGGTGAGTATTTTTCTTTGATGTTCGTATACCAAATGTCCACGTCACGAGTACGTAAATTAGTCTTGTTAAAAATTTAGAACTTTCATTAACCTCTTTCCTTGAACGCATCACAATTATTACAGTTATAAGATATAAAATAAAGTAAAGTCCAGCCAATGTTGCAATTAACACAGCATGAAGAAGCAATAACAAGAGTGGTAAAATTGGTAAAGTTAAAACTCCATAACTTCGAAAAGTTATACTAGTTTGATCGTATTCCTTACCATCCAAATAAGCCATATTTATGGGAAGTCTTTAAAATTTCAAAAGGGTTTTTGATCATATTTCTTATTTTGTGCATTTGTTGTAAAATATGCATGTCTATAAATTTAATTTGTATAAATTAATTTTGAATAATTATGTAAATACGGTTTATGAAATTATATTTTAAACTTAAGTGACGTTCGAATTTACAGGAACTTACTTTCTATGTTGTTATCGAAGGCAATGAATAACGGTAGCAGGGTAATTGCAATTGTATTCACTAATTTGATTAAAACATGAAGGCTAGGGCCTGCAGTATCCTTTGAAGGGTCACCGACGGTATCCCCAATTATCGCTGCTTCATGAGTAGCAGTACCTTTCCCTAATGGGTGGTCCTTTCCTCTTGCTTCAATTGTCTTCTTAGCATTATCCCAAGCTCCACCGGCATTGTTTAATGTCATTCCTAATAGAATTCCAGAAACAGTAGCACCAATTAAGAAGGCAGCCAGTGATAATGGTCCTAATATAAATCCAACAGCTATTGGAGTAATGATAACTAGGATTGAAGGTGCAACCATCTCTTTGAGAGCTGCTTGTGTGCTAACATCAACACAAGCTGCATAATCTGGATCCATTTCTCGGGCCATAATTGCTTCCCCATTTTCTGCGAATTGTCTTCTAATCTCAGTAATCATTTTGTTCGCTGCTCGACCCACTGCACCCATTGACATTGAACTAAATACAAAAGGTAATAGAGCTCCTATGAATAAACCACCTAAAATGGTGGGATTCGCGAGATTAATTGATGGTAATTTATCTAAATCAAGTTCTTGGACATAATCTTGAAGATAGGCTTGGAACAACAGAAGAGCCGCCAAGCCTGCCGATGTCATACCATACCCCTTAGCAAGTGCTTTGGTTGTATTCCCAACCATATCAAGACTATCAATAATTTCTCTAACATCCTCACCGACTTCTCCCATTACTGCAATACCGCCCGATTGATCTGCGATAGGACCATATCCATCCATTGCTAGAATTATTGGAGTTACACTTAGCATTGCCATTGTGGCGATGGTAGATGCATATATTCCCCAAAGATGTTGATATCCAATAGCCAAAACTGCACTATTATTTGAATTTCGCATAGCTACTGCAAATTTTTGATCCGATGATCCAAAATTGTATCCTAACCAGTATGAAGAGATTACAGCAATAACAATCCCCATTAAAGGGATCCATGTTGATCTCATACCTACTGAAAGCCCTGTAATAATATTTGTAGCTGCACCAGTTTCTGAAGAATCAACAATTTCCAGAACGGGTTTGTTATCTCCAGTATAATAATCTGTAGCAATCAAGGTTACAACTGCTAAAATAATTCCGATAGCAGAAGCCAAAATCAATTCTAGGATGCCATCAAACAGTAAAAAGATTAACCCTGCAAATACGACAAATGAAAAGAGAGATGTAGCATAAAATGCATTAGTCAATGGTTTCATTGCATTTTCTTCATTTTCATCTTTTAACTTAACCATACCTGCTGTTAAAATGGTTCCTAACATGGATAATCCTCTTGCCACTAATGGGAATAGAATAAAAGCCATTGCAGTAGTTTCATCAACACCTGGTGTATCAATTAAAATTGTATAGAATAAGAGACCAACAATCATACCACCAATAGTTTCACCAGAAATAGATTCAAATAAATCTGCACCTCTTCCAGCACAATCTCCAACTGCATCTCCAACATTATCTGCAATTACACCCGGATTTCTGGCATCATCTTCAGGAATACCTGCCTCTAATTTACCGACTAGATCTGCACCTACATCTGCTGATTTTGTGAAAATACCACCACCAAGTTGTGCAAATAGAGCTGCAAATGAAGCACCCATACCAAATGAGATAATTGAAGATGGTTCAGGGGATTCATTACCAATTGAATAAAGTGCAAATAATAAAGATATTCCAAGAATACTTAGTGCAACAACAAGTAATCCCATCACAAGTCCACCTTTATATGCTGTTTCAAGTGCTGCAGACCGACTTTTGGTTGCCGATTGGGTTGTTCTTGAATTAGTTTCTGCAGCCATCAACATTGAAATTGCACCTGCTAATAGAGATGCACTTGAACCTAATATGAAGGCAAATGCAGAGTATGGTACAAATGTTTCACTATGAATTACATCAAGTGAAATGTAAACTAATACTGTTAGTGCAGCACCAAAAATTAAGATAGTGCGATACTGACGCCTTATGAATGCTTTTGACCCTTCCATTATTGCATCTTGGACTTTCATCATTTTGTCAGTCCCTCGATCTAATGCCATAACTTCTTGATATGCTCGATATGCAAAATAAATTGCAATCAGTGCAGTTACTGGAGCTATCCATAAAGTTTTCCAGAGTAATGCTTGACTAAATGCCATTGTTATTTCCTCTTATTATGAAATTGTGTGTAAACACGATTTATATTTGTCAGTTAGAAAAGCACATTTAAGGGATGAGAAAGTTGACTGAGTAAATTAACTTTCAGTACACAATTGTTTTCTTTAAACTTTTATTAAAATTGAATTTAACTGATTCAAGCTGGAATGGGAAATTTTTTATTTGCGAGCTTGAAATGGTTTTGCTGTAAAAGCAATATTGGAATTAATTCAAATACTGCAAATAAATAAAATGGTCCCTTACCGCTACCAACCGCATTTTGAGTTAGTATCAGAAAGATACTATTAAGAATTGCTTCAACCATTATTGTTCGATAGAACCATATTGGTATTTTGTTCGCTCTTCTACTTGAATGTAAAAGAAAAGGTAGAGCTAAAACAGCAAATATCAGATGAATTACAATTAACCATAAATTTGTTTCAGCTTCCGAATTATTAACAAGAGTACTAATCGAACCTATAATAATGAATATAGTTCCAAACATATTAGTATAAATTATGATCTAATGCCAAATATAGTTACTATAATTTAATAATTAATTCAATGTATTTTATATTTTGACGCCCTGTATTGTAATTTTGAATTAATACTTCGGAGGGTCCATGGTTTAAATTTAAAGAAACCCTTAATCATAATTCCAGGGATTTTCCATGTGTCCATCAGTAGTGAAAATTTCGAAGTTCTTTCATGTCCATGATAAATACTCTCGATTGAAACAACTTTAAAATCAAATCCTTTCAGATATGCGTCAATCAATATTTCTGTTTCTGCTTCATAACCATTAGAATAAAATTGGAGATGATTTGCAACCTCTCTATTATACGCTCTAAAACCATTTTGAGGGTCCTCCACATAGAAACCGTTGAATAAAATCCATAAACCAAATCTACTCAACATGTTCGATAATTTTCTGCTAAAAGGCATGTTATGTATCCATGCCTGTGTTCGAAATCTTGAGGCGATCACCACATCTGCTTGTTCCTTTACAAAGCAATTGCGAAATTTCTTAATATCCAAAGGATTATGCTGTCCGTCTCCATCCATAAATAGGATAACATCGTGTTTACTTTTACTAAAATACTTGAAACCAGTTTTTATTGCTTCTCCTTTTCCTAGATTTCTCGAATGTGAAATTACTCTCACGTTCTCTTTCATTGCTTCGTCTAATGTAGCATCTGTAGAACCATCGTTTATTACAATTAATTCATCATTTAGGTTTAGATGTTTTTTGATTTGTTTTAATAATGGTCCAATATGCTTCTCTTCATTGAATGAAGGACATACAACAAGAAGTCTCAAATTTGCCATTATCCAAATTAAAAATTTAGTACAGTTTATTAAATGCCGTGAAGGTATTTAGTTTACGATTTCAAGATTTGTGTTATAGTAATCAAATAATCATTCTAATTCTTGATTTACAATATTTAGGATTGCATTTTTTCTGCCTTCAACATTAGCTTCCAATTTTTCCATTTTGCTTGAAACCAAATCCTTGAATGCATCATCCTTTATTGATAATAAATTAATTTTAACATTCAGTAACGCTCCTTTTACAGCTGCTTCAGCAAACAAAGCTGCAACTCCTGCATCGGTTATCGCATTCTTATTTCCTTTTTCAGCAACTATTTTGATGTATTTTAAAGCTTCAAAGCAATCTAATGCCACATCTAGCGGTACTTGGGTAGCATATTTAGAGGCATTCTGAATTTTCCTTGTTCGATAATCTGCATCATCCTTAGAAATTCTAAAAGCTTTCATTAGAGTGTTAAATGCATTGGTATCTTCATCAACAAATCCCTTTAGTCTTGTTTTTATCGATTCTAGTGAGTTTAAGGCTTCTATAAGTTCAAATTCAGATTTTTGATATTTCTCCCTTCCAATTGATAGATTCGCAACCATTGCCCCCAGAGATGCAGCGAAGGCACCACCTGCTGCACTTACACTTCCTCCTCCAGGTGTAGGTTTATTTGAAGCAATATCATCAGTAAACTGATCAAGGCTAAGATCAACCAAATTTACATTATCTATCATTAATTCTATTATTTTTCTCTCAGGTATGAAAGGTTCTAAGTCACTGAATCCCATTCTTTCAATCACGATGTCAATCAATTTCTCCTGGTTAGTTTCCTCGGGTAAGTAAAATTTACCAGCCTCTAACACAGCTTCAATTGGGATAAGTCCTACAATTTCACTTCCGGTTACTTTCACACCACGTTCTTCACTTAGTTTCTTTACCAATTCAAAAGCCTCATGCAGCTTAGTCTTATTTCTGAAATCTTGCACATTCATACTTACTTGGGTAAGCTTTCTTCCATCTCTTTCTAGTGGAAAACCCATTCCTTGTATTCCTTTTAGTTGACCTGGAACTCTTACTTTTTTACCATCCTTTTCAACTAGTTTTCCTGATTCTCTTACAAGTTCACCAACTTCTTTAGCAACTGAATTGTCCTCGGAGGCTAAGTTTACGTTATATGCAATTAGAAAATCACGAACTCCAATAACATAGGCACCCGATTTCGCAACAAATTTTACTTCCCCAAAATCCGGTTTCCATTCAGGTAACAGAATTTTTTCTGCTAATCCCTCATATTGTCCTTTTCGAATATTTGAGAGCAATTTTCTATCTTCACTTGTCGCAGCATCACCGTAAAGATAAGTAGGAACTTTTAGTTCACTTGCAACTCTTTCCGCAAGTGTTTTTGCAATTTGTACACAATCTTCAATTGAAACATCTTTTACAGGAATAAAAGGTGTGACATCACAAGCGCTTAATCTAGGGTGTTCGCCTTTGTGTAATTGCATATCTATTAATTCGGTTGCTTTAGCTAAAGCTTGAAATGCTGCTTCACCTACCTTATTGGGTGTTCCAACAAATGTAACGACTACTCGATTATAATCCCCATCAGGTTCAACATTAAGTAATTTAACACCATTAACACTCTTAATTGCTTTTGATATTTCTTTTATGACGATTGCATCTGCCGTTGAGAAATTAGGGACACATTCCACAATTTTATCCATTCTGTACTCATAGATTTTCAATTCAATTCAGTTCAAATATTGATCGATTTGTTACGAGTTAAAAATAATAATTAACCATTTGCAAGAATTCGATAATTTAATTTGTCACTTTTTTTTCACTACTTTTTATCCTATTAACCTAAATTTTTTTTAAGCTATAATATCAAAATACATCGGATATATAGTTGTGTGAGTAAATATCGTAACAATACTGTGAAAAATCGACCGATCGATTCTCTTTCTACATAACTGTTGATGTACTAATACCATTTACCAGATTCTTTAGCAAAAGGATTTAGTTTATTGTTCCCCAACTAAATCTGCAATATCAATAATGCATTCCACCAACTCACTCAGAGTATTCTTCACGGGTAGAGGAATATTATCAAATTTTTTCTCAATTAATATGTTTAATTCTTTCGTTTCATCAAGAATAATAATTGAACGGGCCTGATCACTTGTTTGATAACTTTTGTAACTCCCCTCCAATAATCTTGATAGCTGATCAAAAGTTCTACTCAAATCTTTTTGCTGTTTTCCCTTTTCAATGGCAATACCATCCAGAGTTGCAGTCGCAAGTTCCTCTGCTGAATCTGCTAAATTTTCTAGGTATGAAGCAATCATTCTAAGATCTAGTGCATCAATCAGATTAAAATTAGTTTTTTCATCATGCCTAAAATATTCAGAGCTCATCATTGGATCCCGGAATATCTTTTTCAAAGTCCTAACAATATAGAAATACAATTTATCTGCATCTTCGTCTCTTTGAATTATATTATCTGCTAGCTCAAAATCCCCATCAAAGAAAGCGAGAACCGCATCTGAGATCATCTCTTTAGCTTTTATAAACAGATCATCTATGACAGTTAGAGGTGGAATTATTTCCTTGGAGACATGAATTTCGATCGCTTTATCTATAATTTCAGTTTCTCTACTGACATACAACTTAAGAATCAAAGCTTTTATACTTTTTCGTACCTCAAGCTTTCTCTCATCAGGAATTTCAGTCAGTTTAATGATGTCATAACCATCAAGATAACGTCCTAGGATTGATCGACCTATCATTCTTTGATCTGTAAGACTACCAAACGGTATTTCGATTTCAAGCTGTTCAATATTATTCGCATTTTTTGGCAATGTGATAAGTACACTTCGTTCCCTAATTTCATCATTTATTACTAATTCACTACCCTGATGTATATCATTTTTTTCACACCAAGTTTTAGGTAAGGTTATAATGAAAGATCCTTTATCCCCAATTTGTTGAACTCTTCGAATCATGCTGTATTCTCTTGTAGATCAAATAACAGTAATTGTTATATGTTCTATATACTAGTATGTATGAACATCCATATAACTATATATTTCCTCAATAAACTTTAAAGATCAGAATTCCCAAGAAAGAATTGCAAATGACAGTGAAAAAGGTAACTGCACCATGGTGTATACAGGCAAAAGCTGAAGGACAAAAAATTACAATGTTAACAGCTTATAATTACCTTATGGCTAAAATTTTAGATGAATCAGGTATAGATATCCTTTTAGTAGGTGATAGTCTTGGAATGGTAATTCAAGGGGGTACCGACACCTTAAGTGTAACATTGGATGAGATGATTTATCACACAAAGATTGTTGCGAAAGCTGCAAAAAGGTCCTTAGTAATTGGAGATATGCCTTTCATGAGTTTTCAATTATCTCCTGAAGATGCATTAATAAATGCAGGTCGTTTGATAAAAGAGGGAAGAGCTCATGCTATAAAACTTGAAGGTGGAAAAGCGGTGACCGAACATGTTCGAAAAATCGTTAATGCTGGTATTCCTGTCATGGGTCATATTGGTCTCACACCTCAATCTGTAAACGAATTTGGTGGATTTAAAGTACAGGCAAAAACTGAAGCCGCAGTAGAAAAATTAATCTCCGATGCAATAGCATTGGAAGATGCAGGTGCATTTGCTGTTGTACTAGAAGGTATTCCAACTGAAGCCGCGAGAAGAGTAACTCAACATTTGAAAATTCCAACCATTGGTATTGGTGCTGGTCAATATTGTGATGGACAAGTTCTAGTAACTTATGATATGCTTGGTTTTACAGATTTTCATGCACGATTTGTAAAACGATATGCCTTGATAGGTCAAATTATCAGTGATGGGGTCAAAAAATATGCTGATGAAGTAAAATCGGGAGAATTCCCAACCAGTGAATTTGCTTATAATATTGAAATTCAGGATGAGGCTAATGAAGAAACAGAATATGTAGAAAGAGAAGAACAAGAAAGTGAAAGTTCTGGCAATTATTCAGAAGCTTTTGATGATCTATTTTAAACTGTTTTTACAATTTAATCAAGAAAACATCCCACCAATTCAAGTTTCATTAATTGATTGACAAACATAATTTCAGTTTCAATTATAACTTAGAATAAATAAAACATTAAATGTAAGTAAAACATTGTTATTTTGATTATTTTGGCACTTTTTACCCGGAATAAAATTCTCGCTTTCTCTATTATTATTTTAATGACCTCAATGGTATTTGCCGCGTTTTATTTTGGATATATAGGTGGAAGTGCAAAATACGCTCAAGGTGTTGTTTATCCCAATACAGGTTTTGATTTTCCCATTAATTATATCGAACCAAATGATGATACAAATCGCGTCTTCATTTTAGAGCAAAAAGGAAAAGTTATGGTCTTTGATAAGAATGATGCAGGAAACTCAAAAGCAGCCCTTGATTTAGGTAAAAGATCTAATTTCCATTATGATTGGGAGGGTGGCCTATTAGGAATTACTTTTTCGCCTCAATTCTCGATTGATAAATATGTATACATTTTCTACACTGTAAATGATACTTCAAGACACAAGAGTGTTGATAATTGTGATCCCTGTGTTAATAGTACAATTTCGCGGTTTACAATTGATCGAAGTGATAGCAATAAAATTAATGAATCATCGGAATTAAAGATTCTAAAGATCCCCCAATTTAGATCTTGGCATCGTGGTGGTCAATTAAATTTTGGACCAGATGGGAATTTGTTTATTAATGTAGGTGATTCGCTACAGGGTGGTGATGATCTTACCGATTTTTATGGCAAGATATTGAGAGTAGATGTTAATACACAATCTAATGGATTGAATTATTCGATCCCACTTGATAACCCATTTGTTGGTAATCTTGAAGGCTATCGAGAAGAAATTTATGCGTACGGACTTAGAAATCCTTGGAGAGGTTCATTTGATACATTAACCTCAACATTTTGGGTCGGTGATGTAGGCCTCGATTCTTGGGAAGAAATTAATGTTGTTGAATCAGGAAAGAATTATGGATGGCCATATGTTGAAGGAATTGAGTGTACACAAAATCATCTAGATTGTAATATGAACAATTATACCGGTCCGGTTTTAGCCTATCCTCACCAAAGAAACAGCTCTGATACATTTTTAGATAAAATACTGGGAAATTCTGACGAAATTAATGATCCAATAGGGACCGCAATAATTGGTGGATTCGTTTATAGGGGCTCTGATTTTCCAGATCTGGTCGGTAAATACATTTTTGCAGATTATACTGGTATAGTTTGGGCTCTTAGTTATGATTTCATCTCAAAATCATTTCAGTCGACAGAATTTTTAACACGTTTTCCAGAAACAATTTCAAGTATTGGTGAGGGTACTGATGGTGAATTATTTTTTACCGGCCATATACTTGGATACATATACAGATTAAGATATCTGGCTGATGCTATTGTAACTTTTCTTCTGTTAGTATTTATTGCTCTATCTGGATCAATCTTGATCTCAACCATTTGGATTGGATTTAAATTGAAAGGTCGAGTAGAACCTATTAATTACAAGACTCTAATTAAACCCATTCTAAAGAGGTCACTGATTATCTTTGTTATAATTTTAATTTTAATTGGATTAAGTTTCTTACTTCGGTTAATTTTTTATTCAATTTATCAGAGAGAATCCTGAATACACTATTCTTCGGTCATGACAAAATTTGTCATGGTAGTTAAAAGGCTTAACAGCCTTTCAACTTGGGTGACGGATAAGTGGACGTCACACCGATTTATTTAATTTTGGAGATGATGGATTTTTATTGAAATTTAGGAGGTGATTATTTATCATTTCAAAAATGTTTTTACATCCTAAATTAAACACTTAGGTTGCTGAAGTCGATAAACATTACTAGTTATCAAATATGGTATTTATACTGCTGAATTTAGATATCACTAATCTCTCAAATATAATTATAATAATTATCTACGCCGATTGGCAGATTTTGTTAAGTATTTCTTCATCTGCCAATAACAGTATCTATAATTTCTTACCTTATAATACTAATAATATCGAGGATGAAACACAAAGCAGAATACCTAATAATTTCAATTTTGTAATTATTTCTTGTCGTAATATAATACTCAGTATTATCGCAAAAAGTGGATTTAACCCAACAATTGGGATTATTTGAGCAGTATTACCTCTTTCGTATGATGTATAAACCAATACTGATCCAGCAACCCATCCTATAAATCCAGCAATTAACATGTATCTAAATGACTTAGATCTTATAGATATTGGATCTGATTCTGATTCGTCAAAATGATGGATTGCAAGAATCGATAAACTCATGATTGATACAATTGTAAATTTAATAGCTGAATATGATATACCTTCTACTTTATCGTTGCTTAAAACAAGTATATCTAAATAATTCATTACTCCCCATATTATCGCAATTGCAATACCATAACGGAGCGCTTCGATATCAAATGATTTCAATGACAATCCACCGTTATTTGATTTGAATGTAACTAAAAATACCCCAAATACAATAACTATTGTTAATGCAATAATCTTGGATGTAACTACAGCTTCATCAGTTACTAATAATAAAAGAGTTGTAAACACAGGATTAATTGCGATAATGGGTGTAATCACGCCCACCGGTTTTTTTGAAAGTATGTGTAATAAGAAAACATCTGCAAGAAGTAAAAGTGTTGAAGTTGTCAATACTAGAATTAGTATTTCAAACTGGGTATAGACTTTATAAAACCCTAGGCCATTAGAGTATATATTCCATAAAATTAATATTGGTACACTGCCCAAACCCCGTATAGCCATTCCTTGAAAAATATTAGGTTTTTCCATTCCTATTTTCAATAAAATTGCTGTTAGGCCAAATGAGAAAGATCCTATGAATGCGTATAGGAGGTAAATTGTCTCACTCATTTACAAGCGTGAGAGGTTAAACTTCTTTTAAATATTATGCGTATTCTCCTATTATAGAGGCTTCAATTTATTTTATTCAAAATTAAATACAATAAATTACCCATCTTTTAACCTAAAAAGAGGTTATCCTTCAAATTAATAAAATTATAAACAAAATTTCAATTTATCTTTTTGACAATTTACTTGATCTAGGATTATACTTCTATCCTAGTTTCCCAAAGTCTATTGAACATCCATTCAAAACTTTTCAATAAGCCAGTACTCCCAGTCATTAATACCATAGTTTCTAAATCTGTTGCTTGTTTATGACCTAGGAAGAATAAATAAATTGTATCATCTAATATCACAAAAGAGGTATGCAGGTTGATATTAGATCCAAATTGAATTTTAATTTTGGAAAAGCCAGGAAACGTGGACAATGCTTTGCTCAATCGTATTGAAAGTTCTGGACTGGAAACCATATATCGTATATCTAGCCCATCAGTATATGAATTTGCAAGAATAGAGCCACTTTTTCGCCATTCAATCGATTGTGAATCGGCAGAAACCGCAATGGAAACTCGATTTCGTACTTTTTTCAAATGTTCAAGAAATATTGATTCAGCTTCTCTAAAAGGTAAAATAGATACACCGGGAGTTAGCTCAGATCCAATTGCATTAGAATAGACACTTTGAAGATGATTTCCTAATTCCTTTACCGCTTGTTGTCTAAAATTGAAATGGGATTCCATATTTTTAAGAATAGAATCTATAGATTCAGAAGGTGGGATTAACTGATACCCTTGACCTACATTTCTCTTTTCTAAAAGATTTTTAGCACTTAGTTTTGTAAGAATTTCATAAATCCTAGTTCTAGGCAACCCTGTTTCCTGAGCTAAATTATTTGGATCACAACTTGAATTTTCTAAAATTGCTTTGTAAACTTTAGATTCATTTTTTGATAAACCTAAAAGAGATTGTAAATTAGAATCCATCCAAATTACCTGTATCTTGATATAATTTAGAAATATATAATTGTTAATTTCAAGTCAAACTAATTCAACATTTAATTATACTAATTTTTGCTTCATTTCATTAATTGCAAACGCAACCGATGACTTAATTAGATCAGATAATCTAATGGCACATATTGACAGTTTCTCGGTATATATACGCACTTCCGATTATATCGACGACTTCATGGGGAATATCTGTTGTTGGAGCTAAAATACTTGACAATAACGGGATTTCTCCCATTGAACTTGTATTTGGTAGATTTGCTATCGCAAGTATTTTTTTCTTACCCATAATACTTGGATTAGCACGTAACAATGAAGGTTACATACCTTCTAGGGGAGATATCCTTCCTTTAATTGGTCTCTCAGTTTCAGCAGTGTCTATTAACAATATAATATTTTATTCAGGGCTTTCTTTAACTGATGCTTCCATGGCATCATTGTTGGTTTCTATTAATCCTCTTGCTACAATGCTATCTGCGGTAATACTCCTAAATGAAAAAATGGATCGCAATAAGTTTATATCGGTCTTATTAGGGATTATTGGTGTTGCTATTGTTATAGGATTTAATGGAGATTCAGGTAATTTAAGGGGTAATTTATTGATCATATTTGCAGTTACATTATGGGGGACTAGCTTTTCATTTAGTAAGATGTCAAGTAATAATGGTTTATCCGCAATTGCGATCACAGGTTGGAGTATAATTATAGGGACTTTGACACTCTTACCTTTTGTTGCAAATCAATCTAGCTATGATACCTACAAAGATGGTTTAAACAACGAAGAGGTGGTCTTTTGGTTTGTTTTTATCGGTATTGTATCATCAATGTTTGCATATGTAATCCATTATAAGGCAATAGAAATTCTAGGACCAGGAAAAGTTGCACCATCTACAAATATTATACCTGTTTCAGGAGTATTTTTTGCCTATCTTCTATTAGATGAAGCTATCAAGGGTTCTCCATTAATTGGTTTTATTTTGATTTTATTTGCGGTGTATATTGTACAAAAACAACCTAAATCATCAGATATTCTTCTGGAATAAGTTCTCTCTCATATAATAATTTAGCTTCATTTTTTGAGTATCTAAATTCTAACATGCCCTTCTCATCTTCTTTCATACCATATTGTGGAATCAGTATAATCACGTCTCCAAGTCTCACCCACATCCTTCTGCGGTATTTTCCCGGAATCGAGACTTGTCGCGTCTTAGAGTCCATGCAACGTACCAAGAGGAGCCTACCACCTAGATTTTGAATAACCTGACCCAAAACTTCTCCATCCTTTGTCTTTGGGAGCCTAACTCTAATTACCTCACCTTCCGCACTGGATGTACGAGATTTCTTACCTTTTTTACGGTTTTTTCTATATGAGCGTCCTATATCTAAGATCTCCTTTCTATTGTATTATTCATTTACTTGTTTTTAGCTGTTTAGTTAAATCTTAATGTAATTCTCTCAATAATTACCAACTATGATGATAATACAATTCAAATTTTCGATTTGACCTGTGGCTTTCAACATTTTAATGACCAATTCTAAATTCAAACTCAATGTTAAATTGATTAAAATGAAATGATCACGTAAGATAACTTTTACATTAACTGTTTATAAAATAGAGTTATGTCAAGTACAGTTGAAACATTACTAGAAAAATTAAATGCCAGTAAAAAACTTTCAAGTGTCCTCGAAAGTAGAGGAACGGATCTAGATGGAGATAAAGTTATCTCATTAGATCTAAGTCAATTAAATTTAAAGAATTTACCTTCTGGTGTTTTCGATGGTTTAAGTGATCTAAAGAAATTAAATTTAGCGCAGAATAAACTAACCTCAGTAGATCCCAAGACCTTCTCTTCACTTTCAAATTTAACATTTCTTAGCCTTTTTGCAAATCAATTAAGTGAGTTACCTGAAACATTCTTACCAACCTTTCCGAATCTTGAATGGTTAGATCTTAGGGAAAATGGATTATCAAAAATACCAAAATCAGTACTTGAATTAAAAAAACTGAATTATCTCTATATGCAAAATAATCATGGACTAACGTCAGATGAATTTGATTTCTCAGAAGATTATCATACAAAGAGAGATATAGGTAAATTCGTAGAAGCATTCCAGAAATCAATTGGCATTACCCCCGAGGAAGCGCCTGCAAAGAAAACAACAAAGAAAGCACCAGCTAAAACAGAAGAAAAAACAGATTAAAAAGCTGAATAAAATATTCTATAAAATTTATAAAATTAGTTACTTTCTTTAGAATCAAGAATATTGGCTATAAAATATTCTCCTGCTTTATAGGATGACCTTACTAACGGTCCAGAAGCCACATATTTAAAACCCATTTTTTCTCCTAAAATTCTATATTCTTCAAATATTTCAGGATTCAAATATTCCTTAACAGGGAGATGACGTAAGGTAGGTCTCATATATTGACCAATTGTTAGAAAGTCTACATCTACTTCACGAAGATCTTTCATTGTCTGAATTACTTCTTCCTTGGTCTCACTTAATCCAACCATGATAGAGGATTTTGTGTATGCATCTGGATTAATATTTTTGATATGGGCTAATACCTTTATTGATTGATCGTAGGTAGCTCTTCGGTCTCTAACAATTGGTGTTAATCTTCTCACGGTTTCAATATTATGAGCTAGGACTTCAGGATTCGCATCAATTATTCGTTCGATATCTGCTTTTTGCCCTTTGAAATCAGGCATTAAAATTTCAATTTTTATGTTTGGATGTTCATTCTTCACTGCTTCAATACATTCAGCAAGATGAACAGAGCCTCCATCTTCCATATCATCACGATCAACAGATGTAATTACAATATAATTTACATCCCAATCGTACAATGCAGTTGCAAGATTTTCAGGTTCCTGAGGGTCTAGAGGTGGGGGTGATTTGGCAGTTTTTACATTACAAAATTTGCATCCTCGAGTGCATGTATCCCCCATCAACATAAATGTAGCTGTCCCTGAAGACCAACATTCTGTTTTATTAGGACAACTGGCCTCTTCACAAACTGTCGCGATTTTAGAATGAGTAACTGTTTTCCTCACAACATTTAATTCTTTAGAGAAGGTATTTCCCTTGAATTTAAGAAAATCAGGTGCTTGAGGGTCCTTGATGTGAGAATATTTCAACATGGTAAAATTATCAAAATATAATAAGACATCATCGATAAGGATACTTAAAATAAAATCAATATTTTATCCTAATTTCACAATTCAAATTGCATTAAAATTATAATTTATGTATTTACAAATCATAAAACAGAATACTTGGGGATTAATATCGTAATTGGTTTTAATTTAATATTACTTCAAGAATATATTTAGTTACAATTAAGAGACATTAGTGACAATAGTAACCTTTCCAAAATACAAACACTTCGCTCTTTCAGAATTTGCGGTTGTAATATGGGTTATACAAATGTTATGATTAATCAATTAGCTGTAACTGTAGGTGTTTTGATTGATATGGAATGATAAATCAAAGTTCTAAATGTTATGCCAAATATAGAGAATAACACATGAACTAAATTGGAAGAGATATTCAAATCATCGAATTATTATTCAAATAATATAGTAATATAATTCTTGATACTTATGATTTTGAGAATAATTTTTTTATCGAAATTATATTATGATACACATCCACTTTAATGTATTATTAGACTTCATCTTGATTTAGTTCTTTCAACAGTAAATTTCTTTTTTGTAAATACATATTTCTCTTTCTAAATACCTATAATGGGGCAAATTAACAATTATACATGGCAAATAAAGTGAAAGCCTCACACATTCTAGTGGATAAACATTCTCAAGCTGAAAAAATTCATGATCAGGTAACCAAGCATAATTTTTCAAATCTAGCAAAAAATTTCTCCACTTGTCCAAGTAGAAAAAAAGGTGGAAATCTAGGCGAATTTGGAAGAGGACAAATGGTTAAAGAATTTGATAAGGTTGTTTTTGCTATGGAAGTTGGTGAAATATCTAAACCAGTTAAGACTAAGTTTGGATATCATATTATAATGAGAACTAAGTAATTGGACATTTAGTAATTCGTGTATATTTGATATTGAGATTAAAATTGACCCTTTTTGCTTTTGTTTTTTATCACATCATGATTTAAAGTATTACAATCAATCATCGATATCGTCAGATGACCAGATTAATTAAAGAAAATTTTACTTTATTAGAGGGGAGATTCAGATAGATCAGCGAATGGTGCAGTTTTTAACCATTCTACGCAATTTTTACCGAATGGTGTTAAAGAGTAATATTTGTTCCCTCCCTGAGTACTAGCAGAAACAAATGAATTATCAATTAGATACGATAGGTGATATGACAATGCTGAATTAGCCATTTTTAACTTTTTGACAAGCTCACAAACACAATTTGCCCTATCCACGAGATATAGCAAAATTGACAGACGAGTAGGATTCTTTAAATTATTGAGAAGTTCTTCAATAAGCATTCGATTAGGAAGGGTTTCTGTTTTTTCATAATCCAATTGAGCTTCCCATATATATTTTGATCCACTATCACTTGGACAACAAATGTTAAGCTGTTCAAATTTGTCTATACTATCAGTCATATCTTCACAAATAAAATAATATATGTTAATTTATAAATTTATCTAATAACTATATAATAGATAGTTAGATCGATTAATCGCAACTACAATCTTCTGAATTAGCATTTGGATCATTATCACTTGAATTTCCATCAATAAATTGATTGCATGAGCAATTATCAGAACAGTCAATGTCTTCACTTGTTTTTCCATTTTCAAGAACAGAATCAAGCTCGCTTCTGTTAAATTTATCTGCATTTTTTCTGATATTAAGTGCTATGTTTACAATTTCCATTATTTCATTGCTTGAAATACCGGTTCTTAGTCCTATTTCTTTATGATATTTTAGGCAAGTAACACATCCTGATGCAATGGATGCTGCTATTGCTGAAATTACTTGTTCTCTTTTGACGAGTTTTAATTCTTTAATTTGCATTGTTTTCACCCTATTTTGAAGAACGATAGATCGAATTTATGCCTATGACACCTTTGAGTATGGAATTGAGATTTTCCCTACAATTTGGACACCTATTATCGTTATTTAACCAGTCAGTCAAATGATGGTAATGAAAAACTGTTTGACAGTTTGGACATTGTGCAAAACTATCCCCTGTTCTGAACTTATTTCGACTAATAGGACAGACTTTGATTTCTAAACCACAATTATGACAATATTTTGTATTGTCCGAATTGAATGTCTGGCCACAATTCAGACAATAAATTAACCCCTCATTAAATATAGGAGTTTCTACTTCCTGATAATTACCAATAGATTGGTGTCCTCTTGAACCACACATATTAATTATCACCTACAATAACTTGGTTCCACAACTTTTACAAAATGTGGCATCCAATGTATTTTGAGAACCGCAAGTTGTGCAATATTGAAATTCACCAAGGTCTTGATTTTTAGATTTGGGTTCGTAAACTGGTGTTGACTGTCTAGTTCTGACTGGTTCAACAATAGGAGGTAGGGATGCTACTGAATTAGAATAATTACTGTCAGAAGCATTTATTCTATTAGCGCTCCTATTTGGAGATTGGATGATTAAATACCATATGAAGAATACGAATATAAACATGAAGAACATGCCAAACATCCACATACCCGACATGGAATTTACGTTAGGATCCATCATTATGAACCACACCCATACCAGGGTTTCTCATCCTTTTTGGTCTGCTGTGCAATATTGAATCTATTCAAACCCGAATATATATCAATGACTGCATATATCTCACTTATGGCTTCATCGTCTAAACCATTATGTCTTACTGCTTCATTGTACACATCAATACAGTAAGCAGATCCACTCATTATTGAGACTGTAAGAGCAATAATGTCCTTGGTGTTTTCATCGAGCTTGCCTTTTTTGCTCATGATTGCCTGAATTCTATTCCAGGTTAATTCCAAATAATCAGGATTCAAAGCCATTGCTTTGTACATATTGGGGATAAAATCTATTCCTAATGTTTTCTTAATGTCATCATAAATCAATTGCACTTTTCCTTCAGCGACTGATTCGTCAATAGTGGTAGTAAATGTACTTTTTGTCATATTATCAACTTCCGTTGTAGTCTTAGTTTCATGTATTTCTTTTGTTTCACACGTATCAGACATACTATATGTAAATATCCATAAGTTATATATAAAGGACAAGCGGTATTTCAAATTGATTTGAAATGGCAATCCAGTTCGCAATGTTGAAATATGACCGGGTTTTCCTATTTTTATCGTTATAACTATAGTATGTCTTACAGATTATTGCGTTAAGGACAAACTCTCTACGATAATGTACAAACATTGTACAAACAAATCGGTCTAGGTTCTCTGTCTCAAATTCAATTAAATTTCTAATGTTTGAGCCCGATATTTAATTTTTTAATACATCGAATGATTAAATAAAATGAAAAAGGTTTAAATTTAATGAAAAAGATATACATCAATATTACTATACTCTAATGAAAAGTAATGGAAGAGAGGTTAATATGAGTGAAGAAGTAAAACAAAAAGCAGGTAAACTGCTGACAGATATGGCAGGGTTCATTAGCACAAGGACAATGGCAATGGGATTAGAATTAGAATTGTTTCAAGAATTAACAAATCACCCTAACGGAATAACAGTTGATGATTTAGCTAAATTAAAAAATTTGGATCCTTTTTATCTAGGAGTTTGGTGCAAATCGGCTTATGGCTCTGAGTTGTTGGAATCCAATGGCAATAGTAAATATACATTAGCACCCCATATTGAGACGTTATTGTTGAATAGAGATTTTCCAGGATATATTGGAGGTATACCCAAGGTGTTTACTTCCGCAGAGATGTTTGACACTTTTCCTGCTAATATGCAATCAGGAAAAAGAACATGGTGGGATAAATTATCTCCCAATTGGATAAAATCTGTTATAGAAACTACAAGGCCTATGTACACTAGGTTTCTGAATGTGGGTATTGGTAAAGTACCTGGTCTAGAAGAAAAAATGCAAAATGGCCATATAATGGAATTAGCAAGTGGTGCAGGTGATGGATTAACAAGAACTGCGCTTAAATATCCTAATTCAACTTTTGTTGGTGTAGATGGAGATGAATTCTCTATAAAGTTAGCTGAAGAGGCCACTAGCAAATTAAATTTGAGTAATAGGGTAAAATATCATAAAAGTACATTTGAAGACATTGATTATAAGGATGAATTTGATGTTGTTACAATCAATGCATCTATGCACGAATGTAGGGATCTAGATAAAGTGACAACTAACGTTCTTAAATCTCTTAAATCTGGTGGATCATTTGTAATCTCAGATTTCCCATACCCTGCTGGCCTAGATGGCCTTCGTACAATTCCGGGTAGGATCATGACAGGTATCCAGTTCTTTGAGTCACAGATTGATGATTTATTGATGCCAACTCAAGATTTTGTAGATTTACTCAACAAGAATGGATTCAGAGAAGTTGGAGCTTTTGATATCTCACCAACACACAATGTAATTTATGGTACAAATTAATTTCAATTTTTTCATCTTTCTAGTTTACGATAATTGAAGACTTACATATTCTATTTATCTTACAAGTTCTTAAGAAATATTATTTAATTTCCTTATTCTCTATCTAACTTTAGTAATTTGACTTAATGCAATATAGGACAAACTATACGTAAAACGGAATAACCTGTAAAAATCTTTATAATTTAATAGTGAATTTACCAATAAATTAACAATAAACAATCATGTTTATTGATAAAATATTCATTTTTGTCAAATAACTGAATTAATTTCTATTTGAGATAATGTTTGCACAATTTATAATACTATATTTGGGCAATTGTCCAAAAATTCGTTACAGTTCTGTACGGAATCAACTGTAACTATCCTTTTTATAGCTAAATCAAATAAAATATTGTACTAAAATGGATCCCCTAGTTTCAACTAAGAAAAAATACGGAATTATCTACTTTAATATGGGTGGTCCTGATAATCTTGATGAAGTAAGACCATTTTTGTATAATCTTTTTTCAGATAGTGAAATCATTAATTTACCATGGTTCCTTAAACCCTTCCAAAAAAGACTTGCATGGTTAGTCGCTAAATTTCGATCTAAGGCAACAAAAAAAATGTATGGATTAATTGGTGGTAGGAGTATAACAAATGAAATTACTCTTAAACTCGCAAATGGTGTCACTGTAGAGCTACAAAACAAAGGAATTGAAACTACATCTGTATTAGCAATGCGATATGCTGCCCCAAGAGTTTACGAAGCTATAGAACTTCTCGAGAAAGAAGATATCACCACTCTAGTTTTATTTACACAATATCCTCATTATGCAAAATCAACAACCGGATCTTCATATAATGATTTTTACAATCATCTTAATGGAAGCCATCTTAAAGATCTAGAGACAATTGTGATAGAAGATTGGGGTAATGAGGTAGAATATATCAACTGGTGGGTAAATGGAATCACAGACAAAGTTACAAATCTTAAGATTCCAATAGATGAAAATCTGCATATTGTTTTTACTTCACATGGGCTACCCATGAAATATATCAAAGCAGGAGAAACATATCCCGAGAAAATTGAATCAGCCAAAACTGAAATTGTCAACAAATTGGGTGAAATCGGTACAAATAGCAGTATTCATTTAGCCTATCAGAGTAAAGCTGGACCATTACCGTGGTTACAACCCTATACTCATAATAAATTGGAAGAAATTAGTAAACTATCTCCATCTGCAGTCATAATGGTTCCTTTGGGTTTTGTATCAAATAATGTAGAAACATTATATGAAATTGACATCCTATATGCGGACTTAGCCGAATCTCTTGGAATTACAAATTACATTCGTGTTGAAGTCCCTGATCACAATCCGCTATACACAAAGGAGATTGCAAACATGCTGTATAGATACATCGAGGAGAGCAACTAATATGAAAAATATGCCGTTGACTGTTATTACATGGCGTATTGGTCATTCAAGAATAGATACTATTGAATCACTATTATTAAGAGAAACCAAAAATAATGGAATACTTCAATCACTCTACAATGAATTTGGATCTATTTTCTATTTAGAAACTTGTCAGAGAATAATATTAGTTTCGAGCATTAATAATGTAAATAAAGCTAATGAGTTACGGAATTCATTTGTAAAAGCATCACATAACGCAGCAAATTGGGTTGAAGAAGGGGAATTATTTGTTGGTAGTAAGGCACTTAAACATCTTGCTGAACTGGTATCTTCCCTCGATTCAATTGTTATTGGCGAAGATCAAATTCAGCATCAATTCAAACAAGCTTTTGTTAACTGTGATAATTACCTTGATCAGAATTTAAAACAAATTCTACAACAAGTCATCAGAATTGGAAAAAGAGTCAGAAGTAGAACAATTATTGGTGGAGGGAAAACTTCAATGGTGAGTTTAATCATAGAAGTCTATAATGATTTAATCAAAAATGCCAACTCAATTGGAATCCTGGGAACTGGTAAAATGGGTCTTGGAGTCTTAAATGTAACTTCACAAGTAAATGAAGCTATTAGTATATATTCACGAAAAGAAGAAAGAATGAACATTGATATCAATGGATACTCGACCAAAAATTTTGATGATTTACAAACTCACGATGTACTTTTCACCGCCACAACTGTTGAGATGCCTTTGGTTACCCTTGATGTTATCAAGAAATTAGGTAAAAACCAAATTACCATTTTTGATCTTGGAATGCCTAGAAATTGCAGTCTTGAGATAAATGATTTAGAAAACGTGACTTTAGTTGGTATTGAGGATTTACTTAAACTATCTCATCACCAAAAAAGTAGTGAGGAAATTGCTAATGTATATCAAGTTCTTCAAGAAGAGATAGCATCGGTTCTAGAAGGTATAATTCACAAACAAAAATCTACCTATTATATTTCATTGAGGGATGAACTATCAAGAATTGCAGTAAAATACAAAGATAATTTTCTCAAGGAAGATAAACAATCAGAAATTAAGTATCAACAACTAATAAACAAACTTATTCATGTTTCTCAAAAGCATTTACAGAATGCATTAATAGAGACTGAGGGCCATCAATGAAATTTATTACCATTGGAACTCGTGGTAGTGAACTGGCATTAGCTCAGGCGAATTTAGTCAAAGAACTCATTGAAACCAACTTATCTTATGAAGTAAAAATTAATATAATTAGTTCTATTGGTGATAAAGATCAAATATCACAACTTCATGCTTTTCGGGGAATGGGTGTTTTCACGAGTGCTATCGAAAAAGAATTATTAGAAAGTACAATAGATTTAGCTGTTCATAGTTTAAAGGATCTTCCAATTGAGAATACATCGGGATTATATCTTCCTGCCTTACTGAAGAGACATTCACCTGGTGATGTTATTCTCATTAAAGAATCAGCATTAATTAGTGAAGCTCCATTACAAGTAAGAACTGGATTAAGGGTTGCAACAGGAAGTCCTAGAAGACAAAGTCAAATTTTAGCCTTTGAACCATCTTGTATTCCAATTGATATTAGGGGTAATGTAAACACTAGAATTTCTAGATTAAGAACTGGATTTATTGACGCAATAATAATGGCTGAAGCAGTTTTTGATAGAATAAATCTTGAATTACCTGAAGGAATTAAAAAAATTAGCCTACCCGCGGACACTTTCCCCTGTGCACCAGGTCAAGGCTCAATTGCAATTCAAGCTAGAATTGGCGAATTAGAAGATTTAAATTTCTTAAATGATAAAGACACGAACATTGCTGTAACTACTGAAAGATACATTCTCTCCCAAATAGGGGGTGGCTGTGATATTTCTTTGGGATTATTTATTAGAATAGATTCTGACAAGTGGAAAGCCACAGCTTCAATAGCCTCAGAAACTTGGAACCCATCGATACCAGTATCATTGTCAAGAGCTATAGTGTACGGAAACTCGATTAATGAGATAAAGGAAAAATTAATCCCAATTTATCAATCTAAATTGCAACTTACAAAATCAAATGGCTTTGATCTGTCAATTAAAGCTAGACGGATTATTATTGCGAGAAATCAAAAAGATAGTGAAAATTATAAAAATCTGATTGATAGTTCATTAAATGCAATTATTGCCTCTGTACCTATATTTGAATATATTATTGACTATACGATGTTGGAAAATAAAAAATTGCTAAATGCATGGATCAATGCTGAATGGATCGTTTTAACCAGCCAACGGCCTGTAGAATTTCTTTCGATATTATCCAAAATTATTGATAGATCACCACTAAGGGTTGCGACTATTGGTCCTTCAACTGCCGGTAAACTTCGATCATATGGGTTTCCAGTTCATCTTGTTGCCAATGGCTCAATCAATGAGTTGAAAGAATTGTTAACAGAGGCCAGACAAATATATCCTGGTAATGTATTGTTTTTACACGGAAATGAAATTACAGATTATCCATCTGAAGACGCACAATCATTTCAAGTTTATACATGTGAAGAAAGAAAAATTAGATTACCATATAAGCCAGATGATTTAATTGTTTTCTCAAAGCGAAGTGCAGAATCCATCTTAAAGGCAATTGGTAAGGATGGGGCAAAACGCTGGATAGCTATCGGTAAGACAACTGGTAACTTTCTGAAAAATAAAGTTGATGAGTTAGAAATCTCAGCTCAACCAACTCCACAGGGTGTTCTTAATGCCTTATTAAAGTGATTAAAATGACAAGAATGCGTAGATTACGATCAACCCAAGGGCTTCGAAATGCTCTTGCTGAGGTCAATATAACATTAGATAATTTAATTCTTCCAATTTTTATAATAGAGGGACAAAACAAAAAAAGCGAGATTAGTTCTATGCCCAACGTATATCAACAAACCGTTGATAAAACAGTTGATTATGTCAAAGAACATCTCGAATTAGGTATCAAAAGTTTCATTTTATTTGGAGTGCCAGATAAGAAGGATTTTGATGGAGCAGGTGCTGCAGATCCTAATGGTCCGGTTCCAAAAGGCCTTACTGCCTTGAAGGATCAATTTGGAGATCGAATTACACTTTATTCAGATGTATGTTTGTGTGAATATACATCACATGGTCACTGTGGTATTCCTAATGATCAAAATTATGTAGAAAATGATCCTGCACTTGAAAGATTAGCCGATGCAGCATTAGCATATGCTCAAGCTGGTAGTGATTGGGTTGCACCGAGTAATATGATGGATCATCGAGTCTCATCAATACGAGAACGATTGGATGATAATGGATTTATTAATACAGCAATTCTATCGTATTCCGCTAAATTTGCGAGTTCATATTATGGCCCTTTTCGAGATGCAGCAGGTAGTAGTCCTGGCTTTGGAGATAGAAAAACCTATCAAATTGATTATCGAAATATCCGTCAGCCATTACGTGAAATTGAGTTGGATGAGGAACAAGGGGCAGATGCTGTGATGGTAAAACCTGCATTGGCTTATCTAGACATAATTGCTCGTGCTAGGGAAATGACCGACTTGCCTTTGTATGCCTATAACGTAAGCGGAGAGTATTCTATGGTAAAATTGGCTGCAAAACATGGTATCCTAGACGAAAAGAAAATCGTGTTAGAAAATTTAATCGCAATACGAAGAGCAGGCGCTGATGTAATTTTAACTTACCATGCATCAGATATTGCAAAAAATAATTGGTTGGACGAGGAGGAATAAATTTGGAAAATATGCATCTAAAATCAAACATAATTTACAATAAAGCACTTGAGTTGATGCCAGGAGGAGTTTCATCTCCTGTCAGAGCATTAAAATCAGTAGGTGGAAATCCTTTATTCATCGAAAGAGCAAATGGTGCATTTCTTTGGGATGTTGATAATAATCGCTATATCGATCTATGTATGAGTTTTGGCCCATTAATATTGGGTCATGCGAACCCAAATGTGATTTCAGCCATCAGTTTGGCTTTAGGAAATGGTACATCATTTGGAACATCAACCCCTGGCGAGGTAAACCTTGCCGAGAAAATTGTTAAAGCTCATCCTTCTGTAAATTGGGTCCGATTTGTTAATAGTGGGACTGAAGCTGTAATGAGTTCAATAAGACTCGCTCGAGGATATACAAATAGAGACTTAATCATAAAATTTGATGGTGGATACCACGGTCATGCCGATTCTATGCTAGTAAAAGCTGGAAGTGGCTTGGCAACATTAGGATTAAGTTCAAGTGAAGGTGTACCTCAAGATACAGCCAAGAATACTATTGTCTTGGCTTTAAACGATATTACTGCAGTTAAATCTGCATTTGAAAAGTATGATAATCAAATTGCATGTGTAATTATTGAAGGGGTACCCGCAAACAATGGATTACTTATTCAAACCAAAGAATTCATGCACGAAATTCAAAATTTATGTAAGAAAAATGGTGCCCTATTCATTTTGGATGAGGTAATTACTGGATTTCGGATTGGATTAGGCGGTGCTGCAGAATATTATGATTTGAAACCTGATATTGTTACTTTAGGTAAGGTAATTGGAGGAGGTTTACCTATTGGCGCATATGGGGGTAGAAAAGATCTTCTAGAACTTATGGCCCCCATTGGTCCAGTTTATCAAGCTGGTACATTAAGTGGAAATCCAATTGCGATGGCAGCGGGAAATGCAACAATGGATATTCTAATGACGAATAGTATTTATCAGGATCTTGAAGACATTTCTGAATCATTTGAAAGTCAAACTTCATCATTATTCGCTGAAAATAATATTCCTTTGACAATCAGACGTATCGGATCAATAATTTGGCTAATACTTGATTCGAATAGTTCTCCGATGAGTGTCGAAGAAATTTCAAAATCGTCAGTTAATGAATATACTAATTTCCATAAATTTGCTAGATTAGAAGGCGTATATATGCCTCCAAGTGCCTATGAAGTTGCATTTCTTTCAACCGCACATAATTTATCAGTGATCGATGATTTAATGGACCGATTAGAAAGGGTGGTAAAACAATTATGAAAAATTCGAAAGATCTAATTTTAGATGCGTTTAATGGTCAACAAAATAGTCAAGTCCCTATATGGTTCATGAGACAAGCTGGTAGATATCTACCTGAATATAGGAAATTTAGGGAAGGTAAAACTTTCGAAGAAATGGCAATGACTCCCGAAAATGCAGCCAAAGTGACTTTGCAACCAATAAGACGATACGATCTCGATGCAGCAATTATCTTTTCGGATATTTTAATCCCATTATATGGAATGGATAGAGGGTTAGAAATAGTTCCACAGGTCGGACCCGTACTAGAAAAACCACTGAAAAATCCTGAAGATGTTAAATCATTGAAAAGAACTTCTCCAAAAGAAGATTTTCCTTATCTTAAAGAATCAATTCAATTAGTTAGAAAAGAAATACCTGATAAAGCATTATTTGGTTTTGCTGGGGCTCCATTTACACTTGCAAGTTATTTAATTGAAGGAAAATCAACCCGAAATGCCCTTCTTACGAAAACTTTTGCGTACAAATACCCAGATGAATTTTCAACTTTATTGAACATGTTAGCAGATATTGTTATTGACCAATTACAGGTTCAGATTGAAGGCGGGGCGGATGTTATTCAATTGTTTGATTCATGGGCTGGTTTTTTGTCTGCATCACAATATGAGAAATGGATATTACCGCATGTTCAAAAAATATTTTTAAAATTTGATAATACTCCAAATATATTATATGGTAGGGGTTCAAGTCACTTATTACCAATTTTTCAGAAATCCGGGGCAAAAGGAATTAGTATAGATTCAACTTTAAGTTTAATTGACGCTCGTTCTTTTGTTGGTAACGATTTAGTGATTCAAGGCAATCTTGATCCTGCTGTGCTACTAACCAACCCAAGGATCGTTGAAAATCATACAAAAGAAGTTTTGAAGGACTACACTTTGACTAATAATCCTCGTTATATCTTTAACTTAGCTCAAGGAATTGACAAAACATCAAAATTAGAAAATGTAGAAATGATGATTAATACTGTTAAAGAATTTAGATTGGAGGAATGAACTTATGGATGCAACAAAGTTATCTTATGAGCTTATTAATCGTTTTGACAAAAGGGTCCCTAGATACACTAGCTATCCTACTGTTCCCAACTGGACTGAAAAATTTGGACCAAAAGACTACATTTCAGATTTAGTGACTCGAAGTGAATTTGAGGATCCATTAAGTATTTATGTACACATACCATTTTGTATCCGTAGATGTTTATTTTGTGCTTGTACAGTTCTTGTTACCCAACGTGTAGATCGCCCTGAAAAATATTTGGAATATTTAAAACTAGAAATTGATAAAACTCGAGACCTCTTAAATTCAAGAGATGATGTAATTCAACTCCACTTTGGAGGTGGAACACCCACTCATTTGACACCTGAACAACTTGATGATTTGTTGGGACATATTTATGACAGATTTTCAATGAATGGAAATGCCGAGAAATCCATTGAGTTACATCCCAGCGTTACATCAATCGAACATATGGAAGTATTGAAGACTTATGGTTTCAATCGTGTATCAATGGGTGTCCAAGATTTTGATCTTAATGTACAAGAGAAACTCAATCGATTTCAAACTTATGAAGAAACAAAACTAATCTTGGATTTTGCAAGAAGTAACAATTTTGATGGTGTGAATATGGATCTAATCTACGGATTACCATATCAAACTACTGAAGGTTTTGAAGATACCATTGATAAAACTCTGATTTTGAAACCCGATAGAATTGCTTTGTACTCATATGCTCATCTCCCAAATATAATACGCCATCAAAGTACTATTCCACTTGACGTGATCCCAACGGGGCCAAATAAACTTGATTTATTTTTGTATGCACGTGAAAAATTTCTGGAAGATGGATATGTACCAATAGGGTTTGATCACTTTGCACTACCAGATGACGAAATTTCAATTAGTGTACATGAAAAAACTTTACGTAGGAATTTCATGGGTTTCACAACAAAAGCTGGTACAGATATGATTGCTTTTGGATATTCTGGAATAAGCGAACTTCATACAGCTTATGCTCAGAATTCAAAAGATATGGGTGAATATGAAACCATGATTGAAAAATATGGAGTTGCAACAATAAAAGGATACAAATTATCAGATGAGGATATACTTCGAAAACAAGTAATAATGGACTGGCTGTGTCTAAATGAAATCGATTACACCGTCCTTAAAGAGAAGTATGGGTCCAATTCAAAGAAATTAATCAAAATTAGTGAAGATTTATTTCCTAATTTTCAAGAGATTGATTTTGTAGAGAAAACTGATAACGGTTGGAAAGCGACATCAATGGGGAGATTATTTGCTAGAGTTATTGCATCGAGCTTTGATGAATACTATGATGCTTCTAAGCATTTATTTTCAAGATCAGTTTAGGAGATATTAAAATGAGTAAAGAAAAAAAATATAAAATCGTGATTGTGGGATCTGGAATCTCTGGGTTAACAATTGCCAATGAATTAATTGCATCGGGATATGAAAAGAAAGATATTCTTGTTTTAGAATCAGAGAATCGTCATGGAGGACTAATTAACAGTTTGAAAAAAGACGGATATCTTTGTGAACAAGGACCAGAGGGATTGAGAGGTAATTCCGATAATTCATACCGATTATTTGAATTAGCAGATAAAGTCCCAATTGAAGTATCTGACGAATCCAAGGTACGATATTTAGTTCACAAAGGTAAACTTAAGAAAGTTCCGAGTGGTCCAATTAGTGCAATAACAAGTCCATTAATTCCATTTTTTGGAAAACTTAGAATTTTCAGAGAACCTTTTGTGAAGAAAAAATTGGAAAATGAAACAATTGAGCAATTTATGAAAAGGAGACTCGGCAAAGGGATTTTACCAATTATTGATGCATTTGTATCAGGGATACACGGTGGAGATCACACAAATTTAAGCATTGAGCACGCTTTTACAACTTTAAAAGAATATGAAAGATCAAAGGGTTCAATTATTAGAGGTGCACTTTCAAGTTCAAAGGCTAAAAAGAAGGCAAACAAAGAAAAGGGAATTAAAAAATCGAAAAAGAAGAAACCTTTTCTCATTACATCTGATGCGGGTATGAATGGATTAATCGATGGATTAGCAAACAAAGTAAACATTGAATATTCTGAACCTGTGACCGCTGTAGAAAAAGAGGGAGATAAATTTGTTATTTCCACAAAATCTGCTACTTACAGTGCATCAAAAGTAATTGTTGCAACTGGAGTTAATGGAACTCAATCAATCAGCATAATGAATGAGACAAAATTGGAAAAGGTATTAGAATCTTACGTCACTATAGTTTCATTAGGATTTGATGAATCTGCATTTGAAAAGCCAATTGAAGGTTATGGATTTTTGTCTCCTTCAAAAGAAAATACTTTTGTTATGGGGGTATTATTTACTTCTAGACTGTTTGCAGAACATGCACCTAAAGGGAAAGTACACCTGCGTTGTTTTATCGGTGGTGCAAGGCATCCAGAACGAGCTTCAATGGCTGAGGAACAATTAATTAGTAATATTTTGTCGGATCTCCAAACATTGGTAAAAGTAAATGGAAATCCCGATTTTGTCCAAATTATGAGAAACACAGAAATAGGTATACCCCAAATGCAATTGGGTCATGAAAAATATGTTAATTGGAAAAATGAAATGGAATCCAAACATGAAGGATTGTATCTAATGGGTGTTGGATGGAATGAAATAAGTTGTTCTGGTTTGATTAATGAAGCAATGGATCTAGTAGAAAAATTAACCACTAATTAAATTAATATGCCTTATTCAAAAATTATCATCACCTCCAATTCTCCTGATTCATAGCTTTAGCTAAATTGTACAGCAAAAATTGAAGAAGAATCTGTTTCTTCAGTAAATGACGTTTTCGAGAATTGAGGCAGTTGTTTCTAACTTTTATCTCCCCAAATATTTGTTCTACAGCTGATTTACGACCATGTTTGAAGGTATATTTCCATAATCCCGGTGAATTTCGATATAATCGAAGGCTACGATCTCTGGCAGTATCTGTTCCATGGTCTACTGCATTAGATTTTGGTTCGACAATATGTCGAACACCTAATTCCGCAAGCTCGTCTGTCAATGGTTTTCCATTGTAGGCTTTATCTCCAAAATTTCGATTAATTTTCGAGAATAAACGTACTCCAACTTTCTTAATTAGCTTTCTTCCTTCTGGATAGTCATGTTCTGGTGATTTGGACCAATCAACTGCTAATACTGTTTTGGATTTAGTAGAAATGATGATGTGAAACTTGTAAAAACGCTTGGATGACCTTTTAAGCTCAGAACTTCTGTATTTAATATATCTCCAAATAGACCCTACTTTGAGTATAAAGCCACTACTATCAATAGCAGAGTCTTCATCCGGCAAAATCAATATTCGAGCCACTTGAGTGGTTAGACTCTTGATTTGATGAGGTGACAATGATTTCCATGCATTATACAATGATGTCTTCTTTGGAGCTTCAACAGCTCCAAATTTGATCAGAGTCG
>MDVR01000055.1 GCA_001940725.1 Candidatus Heimdallarchaeota archaeon LC_2
TAATATTTGGAAGGGATATTGCAAATAGTGTAGGAAACATAATTCGACGAGAAACAGAGATTAAGGAAAATTTACTCTCTATTGACGAGCTCAATCTTAAAGAAGGAGATTGGATTGATATTGGTAAACCTTTGATAAACGGTCAAGTGTTCCCTGTAACTGTTAAATCCCTAGTTTTTCAAAAAAATTAATTTCTTAATTTCTTGGGACATTGTCCGAATCAAATGATTGATTGTTAGTTGTTACATTTATATTCCATCGATTATAGAGCCAGGCAGTAAGTAAAATTGCAGAACTGTTGATAACCATATCCAATAAAGAATCAGAGGCTTCAAGAGGATTTAATGATATTTCGAATAATTCCCAAAAAATTACAATTGAAATTGCATAGAGAATTCCTTTTCTTATATTTTTAATAAACATCAAAATAAGTATTATAGCAACCGAACTCATTGAAAAATGAAATATCTTATCGCTACTAGTCCAATTCTGCTCCTCTTGGAAAATTTCTTCATAACCATCAATCCATCTGTTATTTGGATCAATAGGACCTGGAAACCATGAGAAGCTTGCAAAAATTTCAAAAGTCATTATGAAAAAAGTATATGTCATTATTTTCCGGTTGCCAACAAAATTTAATGAACCTGCATGCCCTCTGACATGTGGGAAAAATGAAAGTAGGAGTATTACATAATAAATAATAAAAAATGTACCAGCGGATACTTGTTGTTTATGAACTATGTTAATTTCCCAAGACGGCTCTTGGATATAAGGTATCAATTGATCACGGTTTAATCCATACACAATAGTTAACATGAAAAATAATGCATAAATGAGCAATAATATTTGATTCTTCTTTATTAGATTTGAATGGTTTAGAATTAACTCTTCTGGTCTTTGAGAAAATTTGATTACTGACCAAATTAATGTAGCCATAGTAAATCCTCCCCATGCATAGTTTTCAAAGACTTGATAAGATAGCCAAGTGCCGAAGATAGTGGACCAAAAAACGTTTACAACATCCCAAATAGATTCAAATAAACCCAGAAAATTCTGAAGTGGAAAATTCTGATCAGCAGTTGACATTTTATCTAATATTGACTTAAGTGAGGATAATTGCCTTAATATAGCAAGCCAAAATAAAATCCAAAGTACTATTCTAAGTTTTGGATTATCAAGTTCAAATTTTATTTTTTGCACTCTTATACGGTACAAAATTAGGAGAAAAAATACCTTACGTTTGTTAGTTATTAGAAATCAAATTGATTAGCCTGAATGTTTATCCAATAAAATTTATCAATCTTAGGTATATTTTTAAAGGAATTACCTACAATTACCCAATATATAAAATGTTTTGAGCATTTTATTTGTACGATAAGTTTAAGGTTATATTCTAATAGAAGACGAATTTGAGTGTGAAGAGTAGCCTCGAAATTGCACAAGAAGCCAAACTCAAACCAATTGAGGAAGTTGCTGCTAGTGTTGGATTAACATCTGAAGATATTGAATTACATGGAAAATCAATCGCAAAAATTGCGCTATCAAAAAGTAGATTAAATGAAATTAGTAAAAGTCCCAAAGGGAAATACGTTTTAGTTACAGCAATTTCCCCTACTCCAGCGGGTGAAGGGAAAACAACAACAGCAATTGGGTTAACTCAAGGATTAGTAAAGATTGGGAAGAAAGCAATTGTTACTTTACGACAACCCTCTCTAGGTCCAGTTTTTGGCATCAAAGGCGGTGCTGCCGGTGCAGGTTACAGTCAGGTTCTCCCTATGGAGGAAATTAACCTTGGTTTTACTGGGGATTTTTCTAAAATTGAATCGGCTCATAATTTGCTTGCTGCAATGATGGACAATCACATATTTCGAAAGAATAAGTTGAATTTTGATTTAACCACAATACAATATAGAAGGGCAATGGACATGAATGATCGTGCATTACGGGATATTGTGTTAGCTTTGGGGGATCCTATGATAAATGGTGTTGCAAGATTATCTGGTTTTGATATTACTGCTGCCTCTGAGATCATGGCAATTTTAGCCCTCGCAAAAGATTTACCAGATTTAAAAGATAGAATGTCTAAAATTGTATTAGGTAGGAATATGGATGGTAAAATCATTACTGCAGCAGATATTAATGCCCAAGGTGCTATGACCGCAATCATGAAACATGCAATAAAACCAAATTTAGTCCAAACAATTGAAGGTGTACCTTGTTTCATGCATTCCGGTCCATTTGGGAACATAGCTCATGGTTGTAGTTCAATTATTGGTGATGATATCGCACTCCATATGGCGGATTATGTAATTACAGAAGCAGGTTTCGGATCTGATTTAGGAGCTGAAAAGTTCTTTGATATCAAATGTAGACAATCTGGCCATTTCCCAGATTTAGCAGTAGTGGTTACAACTATAAAAGCATTAAAAATTCACGGTGGACTTCCATATGACAAAGAATTGTTGAAAAAAGAAGATCTTCAAGCAGTAAAAGAAGGATGTAGGAATCTTGGTAAACATGTTGGTAATATGGAAGCTTTTGGAGTTCCTGTAGTTGTAGCATTGAATAAATTCCCCACAGATACAGATGCTGAAATTGCCCTTATCAAAAAACATGTAGATATTACTGGCAATGCTTTTTCTGTTTGTGAAGGTGTTGCAAAAGGTGGTGAAGGAGCTGTCGATCTTGCTACGGTAGTTGATAATATCATTGCCTCCAGAGATCCGCCAACTCCCCAATTTATCTATGAATTAAATGAACCCATAGAAGAAAAAATTACTAAGATTGCTAAGACAATTTATGGTGCAGGTGGTGTTGTATTCAGCAAAACAGCACAAATGAAGATAAATCAGTATAAAGAAGATGGATACGGCGACTTACCAATTTGTATGGCAAAGACTCATTTATCTTTAACAGACGATCCTACTGTCAAAGGGGCCCCACAAGACTTTGATATAACAATAAATGATGTTCGAATATCTGCAGGAGCAGGATTTATTTATCCAATTACTGGAAAAGTGTTAACCATGCCTGGATTGCCTCCCATTCCAGCAGCAGTAAACATTGATATTGATGATGAAGGTAAGATCACCGGGTTATTTTGATAGAACTAAATATATTAAATAAACTAAATAAATCATTATCTTCCAATTCATACGATTATCTAATATATATCGATTATTGAGATATGCATCATCAATTCATTTCTAATTTGTTTGTTCGTGATTTGACTTAAATATATTGTATTGCTATATTAATTAAGCAGAATTCGGTGAGGTGTAAAATGCAACGAGGTATGTTAAAGAAGCTTGTCATTCTTGGAACTACTGGAAGTGGGAAAACAACATTCATGAAGAATTTAGTTGGGGATTTTGATGGTGCAGAAGTTGCACGACGGGTTGTAATCGAAGAAGCACAAATAATTAACACTTTCTCACCAATTGCAGCTGATCAGTTTGAAAACTCCACAACTACAGTTAGTATGAATGTAAAAAGTGTGTTATTTCTAACAACAAGAACTAATCAATTTCAATATTTTCCTATGACAAGTGATCTTGAACTTGACAAAGACAATCTTGATAGTGTCTATCCTACAGTTATGTTTGATACAGCAGGACAGGAAAGATTTTCCTTTATGCAAGAAATTGGATTAAATGGTGCTGATGGTGTTTTTATTTTTGCAGACGGAACTAATATTGCAAGTGTCGAAAGAGTTTCTCAGTTTATCACAATGATAAAGGAAGAAGAAGAAAAGAAAAATAAGAAAATACCAACAGTTGTCTTTGTTAACAAAAAAGATTTAGAATCACGTGGAATATATGTTGGTGCTGCTTCTCTTAGTCGATGGATAACTGATGAGGATATTAAAATATATGAGACTACTAATACTGATATAGAAACTTTTATGACTCCAATTAGAGTGTTCTTGAATGCGCTAGAGGGCTTTCCGATTGATGCACAGCTTATTTTCAATTCAGTGCATGAAGTTTATTGAACAGATGTTAAGTATATAATTTTCACATCATAATATAGCTAAACTAATGATTCAACTAGGACAACGATATTCTATGGATTTAACTCAGTTTGATCTAACGTATCCATCATAGCTGTTATTTCATCTGATTCCATCAATAAAAATCTCTTATCGGTGTTTTTATTATTTCTAAAAGCTTGTTCAATAGCTGAAGTTGTAAATTTGGTTCCAACTATAACTGCACCTTCCAAATCTGCATTTTCTGTAAATTGTAGTGCTTGATGGATCTTATTCACCCCAATTGTTCGATTCCAAGGATAATACAATACTCCCAGATTTACTCTTCTATCTCCGACTTGAGTAGTTACTGTTCCTTTAAATTTACTTACTTTTCCATTTTTGTTAAGAGGTGCGTTCTCATCTAAGCTACCAAATTTTTCCAGCACCTTTAACATTTTACTAAATGTATCACTCATTCAATTAATTATTAAACAAACTCATCTATATATATTTGAGATACATGGGAAATACCCCGTTATTTCCGAACAAAAAAAAATCAATTTTAATTATCGAGTTTTGGTATTTTATCCACTTGTTGTGATATTTTATCGGTTTCTTCTGATTGAAGGATTTCTAAGACATTTGCGATAGTTAACAAAACTTCATTTACTGAGTTTGAAGACACCTCAAGTGAAATACCTGGTTCGTGCATCAATTTATTTCGACGGTATCGTAAATTGTTAAGAATTTTTTTATCTTCTTCATTAAGGTATCCTATTCCAAAAAGAATTTTTATTGAATTATAAAGATTATATTCTTCATCCTCAGGGGGTAAATTCATACAAATAAGAATTTCTCTAAATATATATTCTGTGATTCTGTATAGTTGAAAATACACTATCATTCTTTTTTCTTGAGATAATTTATCCCAATTTTGTAATTGCTCTTTGATATATTCTTGATCGCTATATAGGCCTAATAAATCTTTTTCATTTAATTTCACAGGACCTATTTTAGCTCCAAGCAAGAATTGCTCTAATATTGATTTTGAGTTTTCTGAAGATTGGATACCTTCTGAACTTATAATGGATGAAAATTCACGCCAAGCAGTTTTATTTGCAAATTCGGCTCTAGCGGTGATTAAAAATTCATCTCTTAATAGTGGAATTAAAAGCTCATCCAGAGCTAAACCAACTGATTCTCTATATTTCTTTTGATCTTTGCGATCAATTAAATTATCAAGATTATATGACGTTAAACTTCTTATTGTTTCTCTTCTCAGATATTTCTCATCTTCAGGTTCGTGGAACAAAACAGGCACAACATAGGGTAAATATTGAATTAGTCTCTCTCTTGAATAAAAGAAAAGAAGATAGGAAAATGCAAGTCCTAGTAGTAGAAAAATTGTTACTGAGAATGTGATACTCGTGTCATTAATCTGATCAAGTTCTATGAAATAAAATGGTAAGGACTTGAAATTCATAATCCAGACAATGATAATATCAAAAATAAAAAGAATTGAATTAATACTTGAAAATAAAACTAGAGATTCAAAGTATTCAAGTGATCGAACTGGGTTAATTTTTTCTTGTCTTGAATAAAAATTATCCTTGTAATGGGCCAATGCACGTTTGGATAATGAAGGGACTAATTTTTTTTGTATTGATTCACTGATTTCTCTTTTGTGAGTATCTCCCAAAAATAAATTTTCAATCATAAGAGTTCTTGATTCTTCAACAGTCTCATACGGTCTCTCAGCAAGTACTAGTTTATCTAACTCCGCTGTTAATCTTGTTTCAAGTCTACCACTTAAATTAGCAAATAATGAAATAATAAAAGGAGCTAATACGGTTAGAATTAAGCTTGGAAAAAGCAATAGAAGTATAACTACTACAAGAGCTCGGTCCAGAACTTGATACCGAATTGTACTATAAAGGAAAAGGATAGCAACTTGTAGATATAATGGTCCAAGTATTCCTAATTTTACACGCATTCGAGCAATCCTCTTACTATATTTTACTTCGGTAGTTTAAACAAATTTTGCAATAGGAATAAAATTTAGGTTTGATTAATTTAATTTAATATGCTATTTATGTATAAGAATTAAGGAATTCAAGAAAGCGTATTAAGAAATGATAGGAGTTTTCTTGAATAATCTTGATGTAGATCCATTTTAGAATGTGCTGAATTTGGAACTATCCAAGATCTGTTGTTTGTTCTACTTCCAAGAGATTCTTGATTTAACTTGAAATGGCGTTCGATACTAAACATTCGGTCATTTTCACCATGATTTGAAAAGCTAACTTTTCTTGTATGTTCAGCTAACACTATACCAACGTCACCGTATCCTCCAGCTGCTACACTGGAATAGTATAGTACTTGTCTCCTTATAGAGAGGGACGCTTCCTTCCACTTGGTGTATTCAAGCTAGCAGGCTTCACCAAGATGGCTTTTTCATACTTTTTAACCATTGCAAGATCATTCTCAATATCATCAATTATATCAAAATTAATATCATTACTTGATTTATGATGGCTCGTTACAACGGATACAGGAACAGAAATTGCTAAATTCTTTTTGACTGTATTTGGACTTCTCCTTCTCATGCGAGAATGAGCTTTCGGTGTAGTCTTAGTACCTTTTTCTTGATATGGTCTAAGAAATCGACCTAGTCCAACTTTACTCCAAGTTGATTTTGGTGCAAGTTTCCTGTACTTTACAGTACGTTTTGCTATATTCATAGCTCCATTGAAATCGGCATTGTTGCGTACTCCACATTGGGTATTCAAACATTTGAAAAACGATTGTGTAGGTCTCTTCCCTTTGTTATTACATTTATAACAAAAGATCGAGGTCCAATATTCATCAATTGCAAATAATTTGTTTTTCAAACCGATTTCAGATAGTTTGTGTTCTAGCAATTTGGTAAATCTGAAGAAGGCCCAGGAGTTGAGTTTTTTCCTGAATTTTTTACCTTTACCATTGCCTTTTCTTCCATTTTTACGGATCCCTTTCAATTTACCTATTCCAATTTGTAAATTGAATGTTTGACTTATACTCTGGATATGTTCTACTAATTCTTTTATCAGAATACGATCATATTCTAACGAAATTATCTTTCGACTGTTTCTAAGTTCTGTTAGTTTCTTGGAAATATTACCTCTATCAATTGAATTGTTGAGCCGATGATAATATTCTCTCTGTAAACTGGCTATTTGATCTTCTAGTCTTGATAATTCTTTGAATTTATTGTCTGAATGCCAGGTTTTCCTATGTTGAATACCTGTATCAGTCATCACCACAGTAAATGCAGTTTTTTTTATTCCAAGATCAATTCCCATCACCGCCTTTGGTTTACCTTTTACTTCCTGACTTTCAATCTGTGAATTGATGGAAAAATTGGCATAATGCATTTCATCTCTTTCAGATAATTTCTTAGATAATCTTAGTGAAGCAATATTTCCTTTGGAAATCTGTTCTACATGATATTTGCTCAGTTTCAGGGGGATTTTCAATTTGCTATGTTTTAATTTCTTTTTTACCCCATTAACAATTGACCAGTTGGTATCCATCGAATCCCTTACTGAAAGGACAGCATTATTAATACTAAAACGTCCTCTCGCTCCTCCATTGTATAAAATAGTTCTCGATAATGATCCTTGTTCTTTTCTAGGTTTATCAATTGATAATTTTGAATTTTGAATTTTTGATAGTTCAAGATATGATTTGTAAGTGCTAATTGCACTCTCCCTGCATTCTTGTAACTCATCAGTGGATATTCTAGGATATTTGCTCTTGAGATCATACATTACTTTTCTTCTACTTTTAGTGGTCAAAGTTAGACGATCCAACAAACCAGCATCAATTTGATATTTATTGCGATTTGATAATGTTACGAGGTTATCATGTTCTTTCTTGATTATTCCAAGATATTTTTTAGTGATGTTTGAATCTCGCTTTTGCATACGACGGTATCTCAATTGCTGTGATCGAGACATTTTATCCCATTTAATCGGGACTTGTATTGCAAAAGTATGTTTCATTTGATAAAATTATACACTTATCTATTAAAAACTAATTAGACAGTACAGTACAAGTGAAATTTTCCAATTTCTCCATATCTCTATATTTATCAATACAAGGAATTTTAGCTTTTCAGATCATGAAAGAATATTACCCAATTATTTTTCATTTTATCTTGGGGATTATGACAAATCCAATATCTCACCATTGGATCTGTAAGAAATTTTTTCTTTTGATTTTCTGTTCCTATTCCAAATGGGAGAGTATAATTAATATCTCGATATTTGAATGGATTATTAATCATCAAGAAAAATACTACTAGATTCGAAAAAAAGTAAATGCCAATTATTAAGTACACAAGCAGTAAAAGTTCCATTTCGATTATCTCAAATTATAATTTAAAGTAAATAAATTCATTCATTTACTATTAATTGTATGTGATCGATACTGAGATGATAATTAAAATATTACAAAATACAAAAACAGGAGTCAAAATATAAATTGTATTTCAAAAAATAATACAGAATTTTTATTGAATCTCGCATATTATTTTGATATCTTATCACAAAAATTCTTTTATCAAAAAAACTTCAAAAACTATGAACACTTGAGTTTATCGATGAGTAATCAATTGTCACTAGGTTTAACTGATTTAGAAGAAACAGTGTACAAAGCCCTTCTTGTAAGCGGTCAGTTAACTATTGGTGAATTAAGAGTGACTACAATTAAAGATTTAAACGAACTTAATTCGACATTAACCTCTTTAAAATCAAAAAAACTAATTCGAGATATCCCTGCATTGGACGGAAGATATGCCTGTCTTTTACCACTAGGGACACTAAAAGATCAATTATTCAAATCAGTCGATAACATGGCGGTTATCGAACGAGGACTTAAACAAAGTTCAACAGATACATTGGCTAAGTTACAACAAGAACTGGATGGGCAAGATAAACAATATTCAGATTTAATAACAAAACAAATTGATGTAATGAATTTGCAATTTGAGACCTTCAATAATAAGTTCAGATCCCAAATAGAAACTAGCAAAGAAAGTGTACTGTCTGCTGTTAACGCTATGGAACTTTCAAATAACGCATCTAAAGAAGAAATTGAAAATAAAATCAATGATAAAACCACCTCATATGAGGCTAAAATTGGATTGGTATTCAAGAGTTTAGAAAATAAATTTATTGCTCGTACAGCAGCTTTAAAGGAAGACATGAAATCTGATATAGCTTTAACTCTTGAAACAGTAAAACCTACTGTGGAAGCGAGCGTTTCTAAAATTAATGAAGCAAGTAATGAAAGTGTAGTTAAATTAAATAATATATTCAGCCTAAATTCAAGGAAATTTGATGAAGCAGCCCAGAGCTTTACTAGTCAATCAAAAACCCATTTAAGTGAAAAAATTACTTTGGTTAATTCTTCAATAACTGAAACTAAGACAACGATAACCGGTTTGGAAGAAAATCTATCCAATGAAGTAAATAGTCGAAAAATAAGTTTAGATGATTACTCTAATCAAATAACATCAACATTTGGTGAAATGTCAGAAGAGCTAATCCAAGTAGAGGATGATTTTACTTCTCAAATTCGAGGGATTGAAGAAAATTTAATATCTACAAATACTGAAATTAATAGTAAAACCACTGCATTCCTGACAGAAAGTAATGATAAATTAGCCTCTGTTACTAATGAACTTCAAACTTCAATCAATACATCTATTGATCAAGAATTAATAAAATTCAAAACTCAAATAGAGGATTATTATCAGAGATTGATAACAGAAACTATTTCTCAATTTGACGAATTGAAAAACTCTCTTAGTCAAAGTGTTGATAATAAAATCTCAGAAATAAATTCCACTAGAGAAGATACAAGATTAGCGATCAATGAGTCATTAAACGTTTCAGTATCATCATTAAAAACTACCATTGATGAAAGTTCACAGAAAAGAAATCAAATGAAAACCTCTTTATTTGCAAATTTAAAACAAAAATTTGAATCAAATAAAATTAAATCAAATGAGATTTTAGGTAATATATCATCAAACATTGAAGGACTAATAAATACAATAAAAACTTCCACCACCAATTCAACAGCAAAATTAACAGAATTAGAAGGAAGGAATAATGGAATTAGTGCTGAATTTGAAGAAACGCAGTCTACAACAATAAACAGTAACCTAACAGAGGCATTAAATGAAATATCAAACATACTAGGGCATGAACTAGACAGTTTGAATCAGCTGAACGAAGAATTAGCCAATTCTAATAAAACAATGATTGAGGGGGCATTAACCAATATTCAAGAAATAATTAGCACAAAAATAGATTCCCTTGAAATAGAATTAAATAATTTTCATAATTCATTTATTTCAAATGTTCAATCGTCTTTAGATGAAGAATCTGAACAATTAACTGATGGTAACTCCTCTCACGAAGAGGTGAAAAAATTTCTTAATGAATTATCAATCGAAATGAGAACTTTTTCAACAGCAACGCATCATACATTCAGTAGTTTTATTGAATCTATGAAATCAGATACTGCTAAATTAATTACCGATCCTCAAAATTTTATTCTTGCTCAAGGTGATATTCTAAAACAAGAAGGATTTGAAACATTTAACAAAGCTAAATCACAGTCGAGTGCAAATACAGCAAATCAAGTAAATCTTCTGAAAAGTGCAATGGATGATTATTCTGCAAATTATTCAACATCATCACAAGCCGTCACAAGTAAAACATTGGATTTGGCAAGTGTTTTAGAAAAATTATTTGACGTTCAAGAAAGTATCGATACTCCAAAACTGAATACAGGTCATATAGTAGGTAAAGAAGCAATTATGTATCAACTTGAAAACCTACTTAGTAGGGTTAAAAGTAAGGTAACTATATTAGTTCCATCTATTAGTTTAGTAAATGTAGATCAAATCTTAGAAATGAAAAGTACGGCACAAGTAAATGTGATTTCATATATTAATGAGGATACAGACAAAGAGTGGATTGATAAAATGCACAGTGCTGCAGCTAATGTTACATTAAGATCGCTAAGCAAATCCGGTATTGGAAGTGAATTACCTGATTTCATTGGTATTGAAAGGGAAGGAGAAGAAATTTTGCTTGGTACAATGGATGATTCAGCCAATGAATATGTTGCAATAATGAGTAGTTCTGAGTATTTCGTTAAGATCCTCGGAAACATTGTGATTGCGGATTATGCAAGAGGTAAGTCAAGACAATTGAAAAAATAGAATATTGATACTTTATGATTCAACTGCAAAAAACTCGTAACAGGAATAAATCTAATTACACATCGAGAGACAATATCAATCATCACCATTGATATTGGACCTGTAGTTGATCATGTATCATTCTTTGAAAGTCCACGGAATATTGTGTTGACAGTTGGTGTTTCTGTTATACTTGCATCTGCTGCAGTTTATGGAATTACTACATACCGACATAAACTACTACGAAAAAGAGAGGCCGATGTTAAGGGAAGAGCTAGGGATTATCTTGATGTTGCACGAAGAATAAAAGAAGAAGAGCGTTAAAATTTATCATTAATCATTTCACTCGTTTCTAGTTAACCTACAAATTGCGGATAGCCCATACTATATGCGAAACAATATTTCGAATACTGTAATTAAGGATCAAATAATTCAAATAATATAGTGATAAATTCAAAATCAAAATTATCAAAGAAACCATCATCAAAATCATTTGATAGTCCAAGAAGTGCATCATTCGTAAAAGGGATATTAGTTAGAAGTGAGGTCCATTCTGCATCAATTAATCCTACAACTGTACCAGCATGTGATCCAGAAACAATTGTAATGGGTTTACCTTGTTGGTTTGGCCCCATAGGTACCAAAGACCAACCAAAATAGGGAATAGAGAATACTTGATTTTTATATGCGATATCTACAATTTCTATTGTTTCAGATAATACATTATCATTCACATTCCATCCTCTATTGTTAAAATCAGCATCCCCATTTTCATTGAATATTGAATACAAACTGAGAATATTTTTATTTGTTATATCTTCCAATAATGGATTATAAGTTGAGTCTTCAAATAAACTCCATGGCTCAATCAATAATACATTATCAATATCTGAATACAGAGGATCATCTATAAGTGCAATATTTTGATCTGCTAACAATTGAAATAGTAAATTATATGTGCCATATCTTGTAGATGATGACGCAAAATCTGTCATCAGGGAATTAAAATAAATTATTTTATCAGGGATCGTTGCAATATAATTAATACTAATTGATTTCTCAAAATTACCTTTTCGTAAGATTATCTCATTAGTATCTTTATCATGAGCAACAAAAGTTATTCTCAACAGTGATGTATAATCGCTGTAAAATTCGTGATTATAGAAAATCTGATTTGTTCCTAAATATTCAATTTCCAAATCATTGATGTCAGTAATTTTGGATGCATGAGTTATTGTTATACTGAATGTATATTGCAACCCATCCCATACAAAATCTGGTGTGATAGGGAGCTCATTTGGAAATACAGAAAAAATTTCGGACATGCTATAATTTAAATGAGAATATGTGTCCATAATTTCAACTGATCCATCTAAATTAACCTTACCAGCTCCTTCGCTTAATAGAAGAGTACTATCAGAATGCACTGCACCTTCCATTAGAACTAATTTTGTGTATCCTGCAGATGGAATTTGATCATTTTTAATGTGGTAATCAATCATGATATCGGCTGCCACAGCTGCTGCTGCTGGTGCAGTAAAACTTGTTCCTCTTAATATATCTGCACGCTCATGAGTTGCAATCACATCCGGTTTCATTGTCCTGAAAGCTGTAGGCCCCCTAGAGGAGTAATCTTCTACATCATTATCAAGATAGGCCCCAACCGCAACAATATCGGGATATATTGCAGGAGATGCAATTACTCCTTGGTAACTATCTCCTAGTCCGCTATTTCCTGCTGCAGCAACAACAAGAATATTAGCATCTATAAATGGGTCAAATAAAAATCGATCAAAATTTTCAGCAATATAGGCAGAACCTAAACTTAAAATTGCAATATCTATAGATAGGGATTCAGTTGCAAACAGAATTGCAGCAAACAAAGCTTCTGGTTGAATAATACTATCTATTTGATTATCTATGACCCTAATATTATGAAAAACAATATTATTTTTATATCTAAGATTTTCCATAAAAATTCCAAAAACAGCATCACCATGATCAGTTCCATCTTGTGTTGCAGAGAAATCTTTTGAATATCCATAAGCTTCCTTGGCAAAGCTATAATCTTTAATTTCAATATCTTCTCGAAAAATATGATCCACATTTAAGCCTGAATCAAACATTGCTACGTTAAGAGGTCTATCACTATTATCGTCCGATATGATTAAATTTCCAATTGAAAATGCAGCAACAATGATAACTACCAAAAATATTGCATATGGTACGGGATTTGTTTTAGCATCACGTATTAACCAATTTTGTTTTTTAGGTTCCCAAGATATTTTATTTTCACCTGTTTAGAATATCTGATTCTATCCATTTCTTGGCATGATATTATACTGTAATATATTTTTTTCCTTGAAATCTATTTTTGCATTGCAAATAATTTGATCGAAGTAATTATACACGTAATTTCAATATTATAATATGGTTTTAGGTTCTTTCAGAAGTATATTATTTTGTTATGCCCAGTGGCCTTGTGCTACCATCGCATCTGCGATTTTAATGAAACCTGCGATATTAGCACCAGCAACTAAATTACCTTCAACACCATACTTTGATGCTGCAGATTTTGTTGCATTGTATACATTTACCATAATTTCATGAAGTTTCTTGTCAGTTTCTTCAAACGTCCATTTTAGTCTTAAACTATTTTGTGACATTTCCAATCCAGATGTTGCCACTCCTCCAGCATTAGCTGCTTTGGCTGGACCAAAACCGACACCTGCGGCAAGAAATGCATCAACTGCTTCAGGGGTTGATGGCATATTTGCACCTTCTCCAACAGCCATTACTCCATTGTCTATCAACATTTTGGCTTCATTTCCATCGAGTTCATTTTGAGTAGCACTTGGTAAAGCAACATCAACTTTTACGCCCCAAGGTCTTTTACCTGGATGATATTCAGCACCATATTTATCAGCGTACTCTTTTATCCGACCACGACGATTGTTTTTAAGGTCCATTACAAATTCCCATTTATCTTGGTCAATACCATCTTTGTCATAGATATAACCACCAGAATCACTAAGGGTGACTACTTTAGCACCCAGTTCAATCAACTTTTGAGTAGAATATTGAGCTACATTTCCAGAACCTGAAATTGAGACAAATTTATCCTTGAAGGTTGTTCCTTTATCTTTCAACATTTCTTGTACAAAATATACATTTCCAAATCCTGTAGCTTCTGGTCTAACTAAAGATCCACCGTAATCTATTCCTTTACCAGTTAAAACTCCTGTTCCGTGAACATTTTTGATTTTCCGGTACATTCCATAAAGGAATCCAATTTCTCTTCCACCTACACCAATATCTCCTGCTGGAACATCAGTGAATTGTCCAATGTGTCTGTTTAATTCAAGCATAAATGATTGACAAAACCTCATGACTTCTCCATCTGATTTTCCTTTTGGATCGAAGTCTGAACCCCCTTTGCCTCCGCCCATTGGTAAACCGGTCAATGAGTTCTTAAAAACCTGTTCGAAGCCTAAGAATTTGATAATGCTAAGATTCACTGAAGGGTGAAATCTAAGCCCACCTTTGTATGGTCCAATTGCAGAATTAAATTGAACTCTGAAAGCACGATTAACTTGGAATTTGCCTTGATCATCTACCCACGGAACTCGAAATTGAAAGGCTCTTTCAGGTTCTGTTACTCTTTCCAGAATGTTATGCTCTTCATAAATTGGGTTTTCATTAATAACTGGTGCAATTGATTCTAATACCTCTTCAACAGTTTGATGAAATTCAGGTTGATTAGGATCTCTTCTCTTCACGGTTCGAATTGTTTTTTCAATGTATGTATTCATGAAGTTCTCTCCATTAGGTCACGAGAGTGACTCGATTGAAAAAATTCAATCAAGTATTTAAGAGAATGCCATTTATTTGTATAATAAGAATATTGACACTGACGCTAGTAATGATAAACAAAATCCAATCTAACGATATTTTTTTTAAAAAAATGTTATGAAGCAATAATTAGTCTTATTATTTCACAAATCAATTTTTCAATGGAATTAATAATTGAGTTCAAATAATCAATTAATAGGATTTAAGATAAACAATTAATTCTTCAAGAAATGCTTCAATAATTTCTTGTGGTTCTGATACCATTTGCATATTTTCTTTTTCTTTTTCTGTAAATCGGTAGTGGTTAGCAATTTCTGCAGTTACCGCCCTTAATAAAGCACCCAATTGTGATATTTTAATCATTTCTCTAATTTCAGCAGGTGAGATGGCAATACTAATCATATAATCCTTTGAACCTCCCCGTGCATTAATGTTATCAACCGAAAATACCATGTTTATTGATCCATAATCACTTACAGAATGAATGAATGGTTCGCCAGGGTTCACTCCCATTAGGTCAAGAAACCTTGGGATTGCTTGAAGTTTATCTTTCTCCATTCTTCCGTGCGGTGGAGGGATAATCATTTCTGCTTTTGGACCTATAATATCGTCAAAAAGACTTAAGATAATATGTACATCTAATTGGGATATATCTTTTTCTTGAGATCGAGGAAATCTAGGTGCAACTCGTGGATCGTGTTGAACCATCATTCTGTATGCTTGAATGTGATCTTCGCTAATTATAGAATTCTCGATATACGGGAGCATTGCATCTTCAGATTTTAAATATTCGTAATCAAATCTAGCATCAATTCTCTTTCTCAGAATTTTCTTCTGATTTGCTTCAACATCAAAATTCTTCCATATTGGTAATTTGAATTCAACATGTTCAAGTAAATATTTTGCCAAAGAATAGTAAGATTGGTAGGCTTCAGAAAATAAACTGAAAATATATTCTTCTGGAAGTTCTTTGACAAGTTTATTAGCAATGGAAAAATACAATCTTAATAATTGGTTCTTATACATATTATATACTTTCTTGCTATGGGTATCCTGAGCCATTTTAAGATGGATTCTAATTGGGTCCAATTTGATTTGATAGCGATCTTTATATCTATTTCTAAGCCTTTTCAAAGGATCCTTTATAGATTTTTCAATTACTTTTGACATTGTTTCAGGTGTAAATTTTAGTAATTCCTCAAAAAATATCGAATAAATTTGGGCTATGGTTTGAATTTCTGTTGGAGGTTTTATTCCTGCTGAGAGTTCATAACCCCTCAGAACGTATTCAACCTGGCTGGGAATTAATGGCTTTGGAATATAATCTCTTGCTCCTTCTCTGAGAAGGTTTGCTATTTCATTTTGATTTGAAAGTGGTGATAGAATTATTATTTCTAAATTTTTATTTATAGCTAGCAACCCTCGAATAATTTCCTGTGTAGTGAAATTGGGTATTGACGTATCAAGTAGAACAAGATTTGGTCTGGTTTCAGCGACATATTTGAAAGCTTCTTTTCCAGAAGAGGCCATTCCTACAACTTCAAAACCAATGAGAGTTAAAAGATCCATTAATGTATTTCTAATGAACACACTATCGTCAATTACAAAAATTCTGTAAGCTTCGGATCTTACCATCATATTGAGAATACCTCCAATTATTTAAAATTTGTATTTATTAACCTACATGATTGATATTCATGATCAATCTTATAGAATTATATTTTATTATCTTATTTGTTATTTGTAGCTAAATTAATATTTAGATTTAAACTCACCCTTTTTTTTATGAGCTGCGGTGGAAATTGAATAAATGCAAGAATAATTTATCAACATGCTAAATTAATAAAATAAATAAAGTACATTAAAAATACAACTATTTTACTATCCACTTGAATTAATAGGAGTAAACCTATTTTGAGCGGAAAATTCCAATTTGTTTTGTGTCAAATTAATTCAAGAGTCGGAGATATAAATTATAATAAAAATAAAATAATTCACGCAATCAAAGAATATTCAGATAATGAAATCAAATCTGTGATAGTTTTCCCAGAATTGGCATTATCCGGTTACATTCCTCTTGATCAACTGTATTACAATGATCTACACTATAAATTGGAATTAGCCCTCGAGGAAATAAAATCTATTTCAGGACCTAATGTAGTAATTGTGGGCACCCCAAGAAGAGTAATAGTGAAGGATAAAATCCTATTATACAATTCAGCATTTGTAATAACAAATGGTCGGGTTCAAGATATAGTTGACAAAACTCTTTTACCCAATTATGATGTTTTTCATGAAAAGAGATACTTTCTACCTTCAAATGGACCAAAGACGATCACTATTGAAAATTTGAAAATTGGCTTGCAAATATGTGAGGATATGTGGGATGACAGACCTGAACATAAAATCAAAGTAACACAAGAACAAATTAATAATGGGGCGGATTTAATTATTAATATTAGTGCCTCACCATATCATTGGGAGAAACCTGAAGACCGTTTAACAGTAGTTCAAAATCATGTAAATCAAAACCAAAATAAAATTCCTTTTGCATATCTTAATTTGGTTGGTTCACAGGATGAGATTGTATTTGATGGTCGTAGTTTTATTGTAAATTCGAATGGTGAATTAGCGACTTGTTCTAAATCATTCCAAGAGGATTTTCTTGTTTTTTATTTTGAAGAGGAAACCAAGACAGTACAGGTAAAATCTAAAATCAAAAATAATTATATTAATGAATGGGAATCAGAAATTTATCAAGCAATAAGAATTAATTTATCTGATTATTTGGAAAAAAACCATTTAACAAATAATGTTCTAATTGCTCTAAGTGGAGGTATTGATTCAGCTCTCACAACTGCATTGGCTGTGGATATTCTTGGAAAAGATAATGTAAAAACAGTTTATTTACCTTCAAAATATTCTTCTGATGAATCAACTAAATCAGCAAGGGAATTAGCAAATAACCTTGGTATTGAACTTCTTGAAATACCAATTAACGAAATTCATGACAATATGATAAAAACAATTATTAGTAATACTAACGTTAAAGAAGAATTTACGCTTGCAGATGAAAATATCCAACCGAGAATTAGAAGTACAATACTAATGTATCTAAGTAATAAATTTGGAGGAATAGTAATTTCTACTGGTAACAAATCAGAAATCGCTTGTGGTTATACTACAATCTATGGAGATTCTGTTGGAGGAAAAAATCTAATTGGTGATTTGTACAAAAATGAGGTTTATCGGTTAGCTGAATATTTCAATCGAGATCAGGAAAGAATACCCAATAGCATTATCAATCGACCACCAACAGCAGAACTTAGACCAAACCAAAAAGACAATGATTCTTTACCAGAATATTCAATATTGGATCGAATACTAGAGCTAATTATAGAGGAAGAACTAACTATTAAAGAAATTGTGGCAAATGGATTTGACGTTGATACAGTAAAAAATGTCCTTAAACTTGTCCGAAGGAGTGAATTTAAGCGATCGCAAATCTGTCAAACTGTTAAGCTAAAGAAAAGAACTTTTGGAATAGGAAGATTGTATCCTGTTACATCAGGATTTATCCCTTGATAATATGTGAAATATTTGTAGGTCTTCTTTATTTGCACCTTTTTTCATTAAAATGCTTGAAAAAAAACTCTGAAAATACATTTTTTTTATGTTTCAACAAGAATTTTTATGATAAAGAAATTTGAAGAATTCTTCATGGACGAAGAAGCACAGTTAGAAAACCTCGAAATTATGTTTTCACCTGAAACTGTAGCTGTAGTAGGTGCAAGTAGTAGAGAAGGTTCAATTGGTAAAGCAATATTGCAAAATCTATTACAATTTGGATTTGAAGGAACAATTTATCCTGTCAATTCAAGAGCTAAATCAGTTATGGGAATTAGGGCTTATCCTAAAATGAAAGATATTCCTGATACTATTGATCTCGCAGTTATTGTTGTACCATCGAAGTATGTACTTGATATAATAAAAGAAGCTGCTGAGTTAAAGGTCAAAGGTGCGGTAATAATAACTGCAGGATTCAGGGAGATAAGTGAAGAAGGAATTGAAATGGAGAATAAATTTAAAGAAATTGCGGATACAGTAAATATGCGTCTCATAGGTCCTAATTGTATGGGTATCCTACAAGGGCATAAACCATTTCTAAATGCAACATTTTCACCTCAATCACCAATAAGTGGTAGGATTGGATTTATTTCTCAATCAGGTGCATTAGGAGTAGTTGTTATTGATTATGCCACTCAGCTAGGGTTGGGTTTCTCTAAATTTGTATCACTTGGTAATAAAGCAGATGTAAATGGAACTGATATGATTAGGAATTTGGGTAATGATCCTAATACAGATGTAATATTAGCATATCTAGAATCTTTTAGTGATCCTTGGCATTTTTCAGAAGTTGCTCAAGCTACCTCACGGAAAAAACCAATAATCCTTGTTAAAAGTGGTCGTACCGCAGCAGGTGCAAGAGCGGCGTCATCTCATACCGGTGCATTAGCTAGTGTAGAAACAGCCCTTGAAGCTACTCTTAATACCTCAGGAGTAATTCGAGTGGCTAGTGTAGAAGACTTATTCTCTTGTGCTGCTGCATTTTCTAAATTGCCTCTCCCAAATGGACCGAATGTCGCAGTAGTTACCAATGCAGGTGGACCAAGTACATTAGCAGTGGATTCACTGATAGCGCAAGGACTACAATTAGCAAAGTTTTCTGATGAAACTATTGAAAATATTAGACCAAATGTTGCGGCAGAAGCAAGTTTAAACAATCCTATTGATTTAATTGCTTCAGGAGGACCTGAACAATATCGTATTGCATTGAATGGTGTATTGGAAGATGAAAATGTTGACTCAGTGATCTTAATATTTGTTCCTCCGCTAATCGTTAACACTCTTGAGGTTGCTAAAGTCATAGAAGAATGCGTCACCAGTCATAATAAACCAGTTCTTGGTGTAATAATGGGTAGAAACGAACTCGTGGAAAATCGTGCTCTAACTTATCATTTCCCAATGTATGCATTTCCAGAGTCGGCAGTTCTTGCATTAAGAGCAATGACTGTGTATTCAAATTGGCGAAAATCTCCAATTGAAGAAATTGAAGATATAATTCCTCCTTCTGTTGAAACTGATAAAATTATTGAACGTGCCCAACAATCAGAAGATTTTGTAGATTATTTATCCCAGGAGGATGTAGAAATAATTCTAAAAGAATATGGATTTAAATTTCCCAAATCTAAAATTGTATCAGATGGGATGGGATTAATTAAAGCATTCAAAGAAATTGATTCACCTGTCGTCCTAAAAATGGCAACTAAATCAATAACTCATAAAACTGATAAAGGTGGTGTCATGGTTGATGTTCGTACTGAAGATGAGTTATTGAAGGCTTTCGATAAGATTCACAAAATATATGATATGGAATCGGTACCGGATAATGATAGGGCTGTTTTAATCCAGAAGTATTACGCCGGTGGTGTAGAAATGGCGCTAGGTGTAACTGTGGACGTTCAATTCGGTCCATTAATCATGGTGGGGTCTGGAGGTGTATTAATTGAGGTGTTAGATGATGTTAGTTTTGGTAGAGTTCCAATTACCCAAACACGGGCAAGGAATATGATACGTAAACTCAAAGGCTATCCACTGTTGCTCGGATACCGTGGTGACAATCCTGTTGATCTTCAAAAATTGGAACGGGCAGTAATACAATTATCTGAACTTGCTTCTGATCACAGAGATATAATTGAATTAGATATTAATCCATTATTAGCTTTAGAAATAGGCGATGAACCAGTTGTTCTTGATGCAAGAATTAGAATAAAAAAATCTTAAAATATTATTTCAAATGATCTCTGATAGTAATTGTAATTATTAATTACGTCCATTGCTAATCTTTAATTTAACAAAAATTTCTAAACCATCATGAGATTTGTAAGCTATAATCGTTTAAATTCCAAAGAATTTGTGGGATTAAGTAGCTTTCAATTTCTAATATTTTTTCGTCGTTTATTTGGCTTGGAACCACTCCATCCTTTAAATTGGCCTTAATTTCGAGTTTATTAATTGGTTCAGCAAATATTATTATTCAAGCTTCAAGTTATTCAATTACGGTAAGGCTAATTCCAGTACAACAAAAAGGTAAATTAATCGGATATTACAATGCTACATTTTTCTTATCTTGGGGACTGGGTGCAACGATTTTATTTGCTCCACTAATTGATTTACTAGTTTATTCAGGATACAGTTTGGATTTTTCTTACAGAGTTACATTTTACCTTGGTGGAATTATGATAATTTTTGGTTTTGTGATCTTTAACAGATTTATTAAGAGAATTAATTATTAATTATTTTCGTGTGAGATATCCAACATGATCTCTATTATTTGATTCTCTAACTACATTTACGATTTGCCATCCATCATTGATTGCATCATTAACAGCCTCAGCAAATTTCCCATCTCTCACTTCTTTGATAATCATAAATCGACTCTTTTCAGTTTTGTTTACCATATTTAATAGTACAAATCATTTATTTTTAATTAGTATCCGATAATGCATTTTGGATAAATAAAATTTTATATTTAATTGAGTTATAAATCAAATTGTGAATTGTAAATTTCAATCAGTATTTTTCAAAAATCATCAAAATTAAAACAAATATAACTTTGTTATTCCTAAAACTACTCAAATATTACTTCTTTTGAAGTTATCTTTTAAAATCGCCTAATACTATAATGATTAGGTGGTTATTTGACAGATAAAAAAGATGTCTCCGGAAAAGATATTATTAAATCAGTGAAGGATACAGAGGTTGCTAGTCAAAAGGAACTAGATAAGGAGAAAATAATGGAAGCAAGTGATAAATTATTGCAATTACTTCCAGAATTATCTGCTAAATATGGAAATGAAGTTCCTTACACTACAATTAAGGAGGAAACAGGGTATTCTTTCGAAATGATTCAAGTTGCAGTTATGCATTTGATTATGACTCAATCAATATTAGGTTTTATCAATGATCAATCTACGTCAGATTTATCTGATGATATTTTAATTATTAGAGAAAAAAGAATTTTAGATGAAATAGAACCAGAATATAGAACCGGATAGAGTATAAAGCACTATATATTTTGCAAAAAATTATCTTCAATTTTCAGTAAAACCCTTTTTTATAACTGCATAATATTTCCTATTACTATTAGGAGGAAACTACCTGTTAATCCAGCCAAGCGGAGATTGGTTATCTGATTCATTGATCCAGATGCCATTAAATCTAATTGAGTTATTCTCCGATTAGTAAAAGTTACAGTTCTTTTATACATTCCAGGAATAGCAAATAAGAATGAAATGTATCCCCATGTAATAATCATCCTACCATCAAATACTCCAATCCCAGTTAATCCGCCGATAAATAAGAAATTTAAGAAAAATGTTATTCCAAACATTATTGCATCAACAATATCTGGAAAGAATACCCTTCTAATTGTTTCTCCCTTTGTTATTATAGGAATTGGGATTTCAATCTCAGGGTGAGAAATTATTCGTTGCACTCTTTTTTCTCTAATAAATTCACCATTCGAATCAATGACAATTTTTGTTGTTCGTCTTAATTCAGATTCATCTAATTCATCTGTACTCATTTTGATATTTGACCAAATACTTGAATTGTATTAAGCATTTGGTAAATTAAAAATTTTTAATATTGAAAGAAATACAAAAATATCGATAATTTCTTAATTTTATATTGTTTAGAACAAGCTTATCTCGTAATTATTATCAATAAGTGAGAAAATTGTTATTTGTGATATCTGATGAAATTTCTTTTGTTCTTGAAATTGCGAAAAAGTCTATCAAAGAAATTGTTTACAATAATAAAGAGTGGTCACCAGAAATTAATCGTCATAAATATGCAGATATGAGAGAAGAACAAGGTGTTTTTACAACTATTTATGCAGATAAAATTGAAAAAAATTTAAGAGGGTGTATAGGGATACCCTATCCACAATTTCCACTTGCTGAGGCCATTGCTCTATCCGCAAGAAATGCTGCAACTAAGGACCCAAGGTTCCCACCATTATCTAAGGAAGAATTTGATAGGGCAGTAATCGAAGTTGAAATATTAAGCTTTATTGAAAAAATAGATTACACAAATATTGAGAACCTTAGTGATCAAATTATAATTGGAGAGCATGGACTTATTGTCAAATACAAAGGTACAGCCGGATTATTATTACCGAAAGTTGCATCTAGATATTCTTGGACATCAAATGAATTAATTGAACATACATTAAGAAAAGCGATGTTACCTTTAGAGGCATCGAATTGGGAAGGCGTTGAATTTTTTAAATTTACATCAACACTTTATCAGTAACAATAATTAACAATTACGTACCACCATAATTATGCGTTTTGTTCCTTCAACATGGGTGACATTTCCGGAATAACTAATAAATACAAAATTGTCTCGTCTAAAAATAACAAATAAAAAATAAATATGTTTGGTATGTTTGATATGCTTAAATTTATCAGACTAAATTATTGGTTTCACACAAGCACATTTATTTCTTTAAAGCAACCAGTCATTGTGGTAGTAACAATTTATATCATTCATAACATTATCAAACTACGGTCCTGCATAATAAATCAATCATTCATATTAGATTTAGGCAAATATGTTTTGAAATTTCCTCTTATTAGTTTTTTACCATCTTTGCTTAAATACTAAAATGTAAAATATGTTCATGCTTAAATTATTTCACAATCCAAGAGTTTTGTTGACATCATTTTTAATTCTCTTAGCTATTCTTGTTAGTGCGACACAATCCATTGCTTGCGGTACAGATGGTGGACCGATAATGGCTGGATGTTTTAGATAATCCAATTATTATGGATTATAAAATATACCTGTCCACATTACTTCTCTAATCCAGTTATACAATAAATCATCCATTAGCCGTAATATTTCTTCTTTTAATTCTTGTGAATTAAAATCTGGTAAATGATGATTACAAATATTTAGAAATGATCTGATTTGTAGAATGATATTATTTTCCTGATGCATGAATATCAAGTGAGATAATTGGTAGAGATTATCTTGTAAACTTTCTAATTTACCAAGAAGCAAATCTATAACTGATTTACTTAGTAATTGAATTATTTTAATTATTAACATATTTGAAGGCAGTTCCAAAAACATCAAAACGTTAGGATCTATAGTACCGCCTTTGTTATCAACTAAATCAATATCAGAATTGCTAATAGTATGAATAACGATTTTTGTTAAGAGCAAAATAGCATGTAGTTGCAACTCATGTGAGAATGCACACGTAGAAACAATAGAGATCATTCTATATATCTTTTCAGAAATCTTGAAATCCCTTGTTACCAATGATGTAACAATAAATCCCATCAAATACTTGATCTCGTAATTCAATTCATTTGGATATGAATGTGATATTATTGATAGTGAATCAAGGAGAGCTGGTATTTCATGATAGGCTTCCAATGCATTGTAATACAAAATTAATTTGTATTGGATGTATGTAAGCTGTATTAAATTTGATTGTGCAGCAGGGTTATGCAAACTTAACTTTAATTCTAATATTAGATTTTCTAGATCTCCTTCTTGTAAATAAATTTCTGCTCGGAACAGTTGAATTTCTAGCAACCCACGTTCATCCTCTTCAGCTACATGTTCAAGTGCTTTCTCGACATATTCTTTTGCCCTACCTAATTTTTTTACAACTAGATAACTTTTCCCGATATTTAGATATAATCGTGTTAATTGATTTGATTCATAAACATCACTCTCCCTTAAAGTATCTAATACTTGTTCATAATAATACAATGATGTCTCTGGATCATTGAAATAATAATACATTGATCCTATATTTTCCAAAGTTTCAGTCAGATCTTTGTAATGGACTAATTCTAAATTATTTCTTTGATCATGGCTTAATTTAAAATATTCAAGAGCTTCTTGATAATTATTTTGACTCCAATGGCTTAAACCTAGATAATTTAACAAAGTTGCTTTATCAAATAATTGAAAATCTAGTCCTTCATCATCATAGTGACCCTTTAACTCGTTTATCTGATATTCAAATCTCTTCTCACTCAATAAATCCCAGTCCTGTTTCATCAGATTTGTATCATTGTAGACTGATTGAAATCTTTTAAATGACTCCATGGATTGCCCTTCTCGCAGTAACTTTACTGCCTCATTTAGCTGATTTTGAAATTTATTTGTAAGATTAATTGCAGGAATATTCATACCAAATTTTTGCATAAACGAATAAATGTTATATATCCATGAAATTTTATCACTCCAGTCATTTTCCTCCGTATAAGATTTCATCTCTAAAATTTCTTGTAAATACTCAAATTCAGCTTCATCATCATCACTTGTATTTTCAAATTCTGTAATCTCATCTTGATATTTTTCAACATTATCACTCATCCAATTATCGAACTCGTTGATGATCCCCTCCAAAGCACCAAATATGTCTTCTTGAAAGACACTCGGGAATTTCTCACCAAAATCATCAAGCATAATTATAGTGCTCTGTCCCATTCCATTTTTAACCAGCTCTGGGATTACTGAAGTATCAATCCATGAATATAAACCCCCCCAATCTTCAAATTCCTTCGTAGGATGATCTGCTAAATATTGACCACTCAAAGTCCTATAGACCAGCTCTACTGAAAAATTGCCTTGAATACTTCTTGGTATATTAAGAATCAAGTCAGCCATGACTAAATGCTCCTCATCGTTTTCACCTACTTCATGCAAAGGTGATTCACAGGGATAATGTAATTCAATTTCTTTTCTAAGGTCAATAATTTCAGGATGCTCTTCGAACTCACCTACTCCTTTGTAATTATCCCTTTCTGAGTCTAAATCCATTGTCATGTTAATTGTTCGAATGCATGGATCTGCATTTCCTGGAATTGTATTACTATGTTTTTTACCAGAAGCTGGGAAGAAATATGTAATTACAACAGATGATACCTTTTCTGCAGTTGTACTTGCACTTTCAATTTCATATGTTTCATTTCCAATGTAATCAGATCCTTTTGGTGACCATTTCAAAGAAGAAGAAGAGACTTCTTTAGCCAGCCTTCTTAACCAGTAATCTTCTCCCGAAACGTCAGGTTCTGTAAAATTCAGAGTACATGTAACAGCGATTTCCGCTTCTTCTACATGAAAAATTGATTTTGTGAAAATATCATAAATTTCTTCAGTATCATTAATCTCCTCAAAACGTTTGATAATCCCCATGACACCCTCAGTTACCATTTCATTTACTAATTCATCTTCATTTTCTAATACCAAATAAAAACAGCCAGTATGATCAATTTGGTAAGCTTGAGCATATCCAAACTGTTTCTGTGCCTTTTTAACTGATTCTAGGATCATTTCATAATCTAAATTATGTATTGGGCAAATCTCATCATCATGGTATAAATTAAATAGAGCACAGACAATGTCATCATGGTTGTAATGAAGAATCTCCATATATTTCTTTAAAAACATCTTGACATCTCTTGGAAAGACAACTGGACCGATACTTCGGTAAGAGTTAACCTGATGTTTGAGATGTATCCATCCTCCCCAATCGATATCATTGTTTGTATCAATGTAATAGCTCTGATCTTCAATTTCATAGTATGTTGATTTTAAGCTTCTGAGAAACTGTATCATATTATGTACATCGAAAAATTCTTGCTCATCCAAAGGATCTTCAAAAACAATTGAATCATCGGATGAATTTATTTGGTCTTTAGTATAGATTTTAAGATAAATTATTCCTTTACCATAATTAAAGCTAAATTTAATTCCAACAGAATCAGCCTCAATTTCCGGAAGATTAAAATTATCCTCAATTAGGATTTCTTCTTTTGTAATATCTAGTTCAATAAAATCGTCTACGATTGGTTCAAAATAATTGGTATCATAATTTGATCTTCGAATTTTGAAATATATAATAAGATCAAGATTGAATTGGGGGTCGTTAGCTAAAATAAGGCGTTTTTGATTGGAAATAATAACTTGTTTATGCGAAGCAATTTCCTTAATCGTAGATGATTTATTGGTCTCGGGAATTGAAAGTAGAAATTGAATTTCACCAATCAAATTCCAAGTTCCAGTAGATTGATCTTGATAGAATATATAGTTACTATTCTCATAACTGTATATCTTCACTTGTAAATCATGAGTTAAATAACTCTTAGAGTCAGAGAACGTATCTATTTGCTCCTCTATTACTTTTGGTTCAATTACTCTATTATATGGAATATCGCTGGGTCCAAAATAGTTTCTAGAGGGAAGATCAACTAAGATTTCATCTAATCCATTGAAGTGAAGTATTCCATATCTATCCTTAGATACAAAAAATCCATTAAACAAATCATCCTTCATTTGAGATTGAAGTGGATCAAATTCTTGCTTTGCAATATGATATGTCATCCATCGATAAACCTTGTTCCATACAATATTTGTTTGATATCTAGTTATAGGTACCTGAGAAGTCATTGGTTCAAATCCCAACATAGTGAGTGTATAGGATACTAATTTCCACCATAAGGACCTAAGAAGGTATTTTGGAATGTATTTGAAATATCCAACCATACTAAGAATTATCAGGTAATTTGTATTCCCAATATATTTGAAAAGTTCTGAGTCGTTTCTTACACTTTCAGATACAATTCGATTATTATTAATGTACCAGTAATATGTATTATATTGCAGTTTGTGCAATTCATCGATTAATGCATCAGGAAAGATTCCTGTTCCAATTTCCCACAATTCAATTATTCTCTTTATTGCATGACAGCCTTGATTACTTTTAATGGCAATTTTAATTTCTTCACAGAGATTTTTGAATTCCTGCCAGCCTTCATTTGTATCTTTATTTATTGTATCATCATTATCTAATACGTAGGAAACCATGGAATCTAGTCTCTGAATTTCACGGTATTCAAGGGTTCCAAATGTCAATATATCTGATTTACTAGCATTCTTAATGTCCAAAGATAATAGATTTGATGAGTTCAATCGATTACCTGATTTTAATTTCAATAAGGAGCGGTTTACGGGATAGTAAGATGCTTGTTTCTTCACTTTAGCATATTTTTTCTGGATTTTTCTTACCATTGCATCTGTGATTAATGTTTTTGGTATCTGAGCTCTTGTTATCCTTCTAGGCTTGTATTGGAGATTTAACCTTGATTTGACAGTAAAGCTGGGAATTTTCGGTTCCTTGCGAAATTGTGAATACCTGTTCTCTCGAGAGTCGATAATATCGAGATCCTTTGCTTCATATTCTATATTGTTTTTGTTTTCTGGCCATTTAATCTGTGCTAACCATGGAACAAGATCATAGGCTTTATTGATAATTTTTTTTCTCAAATTATTGTTGTTAATCAATCTTCTATCGGATTTACTGATTTGTTTTGGTGGGTTTTTGTTATGGAATTTAGATGTGTGACCACGCAATGAAATGATTGAAACTATATCTTCTTTGATTATACCCCTAGGTGATGGGGCATCGATAAATTGGTCTGATCCATTCCAGTACAGTATTACACGCTGGCTCTCGAATTCAGGGTTTTTATGATGTGACTTTGCGGGGGGAGTTGGAAGATTAAGAATGACTTTTGAAAATAAAGATTCATAATTTGAGTAGGAGGATGGTGGTTTAATAGTTCGTGTTTTGTATATTTGGCTGTGAAATTCAGAAGGTTTGGCACTCTCCATCCAATATACCTTAGATCCGTTAGGAATATACTCCATTAACTCCGATATCTCACGAGCTTCAGAAGATGATTTTTGCTTTCCAGTAACATTCATCTGTAATTTATAGGACTCCCAGCCTGAAAAGATAAAAACTCCATATTTACTCACTGTTTCTTTCTTCTTGAAATCCTGGAGAGAGATAATATCAATCTGTGAAAGAATTTGTTGGGTAAATTGTTTATCTCCCACACGCAGTCTTCTTTTTGCAAATTTCAGGAGATTGCCTGATAGGTTAACCAGACATATCTGTTTAGTTCTATGTTTTTTCAACACAAATGGAATTAAGTGATGGTAGGCAGCAATCCAAGCAGCGGAAGTACCCGCAGAGGTGGGTGCATCTGCATATAAATAGAGTGTAAGCTTTTTGTTCTTGATAGTGTCTATATTATATTTTTCTGTTTCAATTGAAGGCAACTTCTCTTTTGAATATTCGATTACCTCTTGAGCTTCGTAATGTTTAGTTCCAAGCTTTGCTGTTTCAGCTATGACCATTGAAATCTTACTTGAATTGTTTTTGGGGATAATGATGTTCGAAATGGGTTTGATATCAAAGACAGAAGTGTTTGTTGCAATTGTTCGTTGTACAATTTGATCAATTAATTCCAATATTATTGGTTGCCATTCTTGCCAGTTTTCAACTTTAGAAGTAGGAGCTACTCTGATTATCCCATAACCTAGTTTGTAGTCTGAGAGATAATTCTGTCCCAATATCCTCTCAATAACGTCTTGTACATTATCCAAGATGATATCGGCATATCTCTTTAGTTGTAATTCTTCTGATTTTTGTAATTTCCTTCGGCGAAATATTTCCCAATCATCTAGTGATAATTCTTCCAATTTAATATTAAATTCAGGAGTAATTCGATTTTTATTCGATCTACTTTTTTTTCCAACAAAATCCCATTCATATGCAAATTTTGTCTTAATATCGAATACATATATGGGGAGCCACATATCTCCATGAATTTTTTTAAGGACAATCAAATCTGCTTTTCCCTTAATTTCTGAATTGAACATCCCTACCTCCGTTATTACAAGCAAGTCATTGTTCAGATAATGTTTGTACTGAAGAAACTTATCACCATTTCTTATCGCTTCTTTGAGGTTAAATGGGGAAGGTAATCCAGCCAGAGCAAGTTCATGGAATTGACTCCCGTTGATCCTTGCATGAGTATTTCTGGTTTCGATGAGCTTGTCAACTGCATTTTGATTGAAAAATCGATGATATCTATTTGGAATTCCTTGATCAATCAAGAATCGATTGAGTCTGTCTTCATCAGATTCTTTACTTTTTTGATTTTCTCCATCATTTTGATTGTTAAAAGTAGTATGATCAACTTGATAGTTATTCTCTGATGTGAAATAATCATATATCTCATCCCGGACAGCAAGCTTTCTACCTATTACAAAATGTTCATTGACAATTATATTTTTATATTTACTAAGTACTTTATCCAGATCCCGGGGTTGTTGGTATATTTCATGAGATATGTACTTTTTCGATTTATCAATCGATTTTGAATTTACACCTGGTCGTCCCCCTGCATAAATCCAGTCACAAACTTTCATAGAGTCAAGAAGAAACCGGGTTACATAATTTTTGATCATTGATCGAGGAACATTATGTTTGAACATAATAAATGAAAGTTCTTGAAGGTGGGATCGCACAATTTCTGCGAAATCAAGTGAAGGGAGACCTTCATGAATTGGAATAACTTGTTCTTTCGATTTTATTTCATAGTTATATTTTGCATTCCTTGGTAAAGGGTAGTGGATTTCAAAAAAATCTCGTAGAGTACTCCCTGCAATATTTAAGATTGTGTTGAATTCATCCAGATACCCTTCTTTCTCAGAATGGATCCGTTTACTGATTGTATATCCAAGTTGGTGTAATTTGATAAAAAATCTACTAAGAAATTGTTTCGACATTGGTCCTTCTGCTTTGCTTATGAATCTAAAATCAGCTTGACTCTCTCTTACTGACTCACGATACTTAGATGAGTATTTCTTCCATGTTTTTTCTAAAGACAAAAACTCCTCGCAATTCGTGAAGTTAATACGGTTTTTTGCTAATCTATATTTGCTACTGAGTGCTGAGATTCTCCCCTGCTTCAGGATTTGATATGGTTCCCCCCTCTCAATACTCATTTTTGCAAAACACGAATTCTTTACTTTTATTTAAGTTATATCGAAAATTTTAAGATAATTGCTTAACCTCTACGGGTAAATAGTTAATTATTTTTTATGTAATAAGAGTTATATTAGTTATTAACTGAAAATATTATTTATTTCATCATAGAATAAATAATATTTCTAATATTACTTTTAATTAAGTGTATATTAGTTTTTATATAATAATAACGAATATAATAATATCAACAAATTGATTCGATTGGGTAATCATGTGAATTCTTTGATCTAAATTGTTTGTTGATAGATCACAGAAAAAATAATATTTCATGGAGAGAAAAATGGTTCGGAATACAGATTTCGTGACATCAATATCAATTGAATTAGATACAAAATCATTTGATAGCCAAGTATTTCCAAGATTGAAACAAATATTGGGTAGAGATGGACGAGTCATGAGAAAATATCTTGATCTCATAGAAATGTATGAGAACGATATTTTTCAGGAGGTACGGAATAAAAAAACCAAGAAAAAATTCCTTCAGGTTGATTTGGTAAAACTTGATACTTTAACACTAACAACGAAAAAATCAATAAAAGGGAATCGTACTAAGGTTCCACATGATCTGAAAAGTAAATTTCCAAGAATTTCTCACAATGAATTACTAGAATGCAGAGATACTGCGATCGGCATGTACAAAGCATATTTAGAAATAAGTAAAAGTGATAAGAGTCATAATAGACCAAGGATTCATCGAACCATACCACGAATAATTGGTGGTAGACAATTTAAGTTGGACATTGAAAATCAGATGTTATCAATCAAAGAATCTCTTGACACTAATATAGAGATGACTCGAAGAAATATGAAAAGGATATCTCACCGTTGGCTATCTTTTCCAGTGAATTTAACTAACTTTGATCTGGAAAAGATTAATGAGGGAAGAATTAGTTCTATTCGAATCTATAAACACAAATCAAATAAAAAATATTATTGTGATTTTGCAATTAGAAAAACAGTAAAACAGATTTCTTACAAAGCAGAAAAATCAATGTTGAGTAAAGAAATTGCACTTGTTGGAATTGATCTGGGAATCGCTCGGGATGCTGTAGTTTCTGTATATCTACTGGTCCAGCAAAAAGTGTTTGATACATATTTCGTAAAATTAAAAAATGTTGAAAACATTAAAATCTCACTTGCACGGTTAAACAGCCGATATTCAGAATTACAAAATGTAGCAATGATAAGAAAAAATAAACATAATAAAGAGGGAAATTCTGCTGATATATTTGCATTAATACGTGAAAAGTGTAATCAACGGGGAGCAACAGAAACATGAAATCTGTCATCAAATATCTGCTGAAATCGTTCAATACATAAAATCTCTTGAATGTATCCATGGCTTCGACATATTCGTATCTATAGGTAAACTCAAAGGAATTCGTAAGAGACACCGGAAAGGGAATGGAAGGAAAAAAATACGAAAATCAATTCATAATTGGGCTTACTCAAAATTGACAAAGATGCTGGAATATAAATTGAGTGCTGAGGGATACAAAAAACGATTTGTTGATGTTTCAGAAGCATTTACATCAGCGAAATGTTGGAAATGCGGGAAGAAGGGTAAACGACCTCGACAAGCCAATTTCTATTGTAGTAATTATAATTGTTTGTGGAGGGGGAATGCAGATATGAATGGATCAATCAATATCGCTAAACGAGCTATTGATTATTTTCAACTTACAGATGTTATAAATAAACGTCGTAATCGTTTATTTACTAACAAACATCTATCTAAAGTAAGAGGACAGGGTGTAACTAAATCTACACCTGCTGAATTACGTTTGGTTGATGGTATTTCGAAAGAAGTGTCAACAATGATAGATCAATCGAATCGAGCAAAGAGTTTGAAATTTTCAAACACTCGATATAAGCAAGGTCCTGGATCAATCGAGATTATGAATCAAGATTCAAAGAAATATCCGATTGATCAAAGGGGTGAAGTGATCAGCCCTAAGACACGGCAATCTGACTCCGGTGAAGCTGTTGTGAGAACAACAGTCGAGGAGCAGCCAGAAGCACCAATATCATAACCCATAGGGCTTGTGATATAAAGACTTCAAGCAAGTTGAATAAATTTCTTGGAATTTGTTCAGACTATGAGTGGTGACATTCGTTTGAAGTTGCAGAACGTGTACAATTATTTCCGGAAAAATCGATCATATTAGAAAATGCAATTGTTAAAATCCAACCACCTAGCATTGCCAACATTAAGGTTGTAATCCATACTGCATTTTCCAGAAAATCTTGACTATATCTTCTTAAAAAATAAATTAGAGTTAGTAATATTGGAGCAAACCTAATTTTACGATTTTCACTTACCGCCCATAAGGTTAACCAAGGAAATAACCAGAAAATATGTTTTGTGTGATTCGCAGTAAAAAATAAAGATAATAGAGTAATTTGAAAAATTAGGGCGT
>MDVR01000056.1 GCA_001940725.1 Candidatus Heimdallarchaeota archaeon LC_2
GTATTATTATCCCTATTTTTTATTCTTGGAGCTTCTTCCCCTAAATGGAGATTTATCCTTATTATTTGATGGTTTTCATGCTCAAGGTGATATTGAATTTTGTCTACAAAATTATCATTAAAACCAATGATTATCACTTTCATTATTTCTCTCCTGCTTGTATTGCCTATTCGTATAACGTAAGAAATTCGATTAATTTTTCCTTATAATCTTCTCTACGATCCATTCTTGTATGACGTGAATCTGGAACCAACCATGAATTGAAATCTTTCTTTCCTGCCATTTCCTTAATAATTTTATTGAAATGCAAATCAGGGCGGAACATGGCATCCAATTCTCCATGAATAAGAATCATAGGGCATTTAATATCTGAAACATCATATTCTGCATCTCTACCTATAAATTGTCTCCAAACGATTTTTCTTGATACCCAATCCAACCAAAAGAATAATTTTGAAGGTATTTTCATGAATCCCATCATCTCATAATATAAATTATCAAAATTATGGGGTAATGCTTCACAAACTATGAATTTTGGAATATCCGGTTCTTTCTGCGCAACGTAAGAAGATGCGATAGCTCCCATAGAAGCTCCATGAAGTACTGGATTCTTAATATTCTTCTCTTTTATGAATTGTCTTACAATAAATGAATACTGAAAGCCACTAGGAAATAATGTTCCATCACTTTTTCCATGTCCCAAATTATCTAATAAATATACATTATAACCCCTTTTCCAATAGATTGAAGCTCTTTTATTCATTCTTCCACTATTTCGGGTGAATCCATGTAACAGTATTACATTCTTTTCCTTAGTATTTTGTATAGCTTCCCAATATGCAACTTTTTTTGATCCAAAATAGTTTAATTTTGCTGGGATCTCTATATTATATTTAGCGTACCGCCGGAAAGGCAAAATATTTGAATTTAGAAAAAAGAAAAAGAAAAATGAAAATATCAAATAAGCGATTAATAATGTGTATAAGATATTTGACAATATCAAGGTAAATGGAATATATTCCATTCTTACTTAATTATTGCTTTAATCTAATTTTAGAAAACAAAATATAAACCCTAATCTGATACAAGTACTTTTCCCTATTTACAAAAATAGGCAAAACAAAAAAACAATAATACAAAGAGTTTTGAATCTGAAATATGAGTAATAACAAGACTGTACTTATCACTGGTGCTACAGATGGAATTGGAAAGGAGCTCGCCCTAAGTCTAATTTCAAAGGGTTTTGATTTAATTATTCATGGTAGAAATCAAAATAAAGGAGATCAGTTAATAACTGAATTGAAAAAAATTAATTCTGGATGCATAGTAGCTTACTATAATGCCGATTTATCATCTCTCGCACGAATTAATGAAATGTGTCGTAGCATCAAAAGTGATTTTACAAATATCGATATACTGGTAAATAATGCTGGGACCATTGAAAAAACAAGACAAATTACAGAAGAAGGTTTTGAGAAATCATTTGCTGTAAATCACTTATCCATGTTTTTGCTGACTTTGAAACTTATCCCATTATTACAAAAAGACACACCTAGTAAAATAATAAATGTGAGCACCCAAATTCACAGCTCTTCTATTGATTTTGATAATCTTCAGGGAGAGAAGGGCTACAGTCCTACAGGGATGTATAGCTCAACAAAATTACTTAATATCATGTTCACATATAAATTAGCTAATTTATTAACACATACTAATATTACAGTAAACTGCTTACATCCGGGGGTAATTAACACCAAATTACTTCGTATGTATTGGGGAGGTTCTGGACCTAAGAATTCTAAAACCTTGGAATTTATGGTTCTATCTCCAGAAATCGATAATGAAACTGGTAAATATTATTCCAATTCTCAAATATCGAAAACTCACACCATATCCTACGATCTGGATCTACAGAATAAATTATGGGACATAAGTGAAAAAATGGTAAATTATGAATTTAAATTATAATTCCAAATGCTATGCTTTTCAGCTGATACTCATATTTACTAATGGAAATATGCTGAGATTTCCACTAGGGTCATTTCAAAATTAGAGGATATTGAATTAACAATGCTTTTTATATGAAATCTTCAAAATTTCTAGTAGTATGTCCCGAATACGTGGATTCAATCTAGTTTTGCTATTCATTTGTTTACTAGTTGGAGTTGTTGGTACTCCAAATATGTTAACAAATGGAGAAATTTCAAGTCAACAAACTGATTTGAAATCAGGTACAATCAATGGTATTGATTATACTCAAGGTAAACATGAATTCTTCGCGTCTGGTAATTTTTCTCAATCAATAAATGCCACTTCGACCGAAACTTCTAATGTTACTTCAACAGTAACTCAATTATTACCTTTGATATCCAGTTACAATCCTTACGATGCTCTATTCAAAGTAGATATCAATGAATATGATGCAATTGCTGATGCCAATTATACTTATACTAGATATTATAATAATGCAAGTTATCTTGCAGAAATTGACTTCATCACAAGCAACGACACAGCCTGTATACCCTCAACATGTATGGCTTCTAGGTTTAATGATGCTGATGAAAATGATGGTTTAGCACAGATGCAAGGTGTTTGGGAAGAAGATGTTAGAACAGATGAAACTGTGATTATAGATCAAGATGATAATTTCCTTGGAAAGTTCCCAAGTGGCGTCTCAATGTTAGCTTACAATCACAAATACAATTCAACAACAACAGTTCGAAGAACTATGCATATCTCAGTTGCTGCTTATTATGTAAATGTTGTATATGATATGAAAGAAGTTGTTATGAAATCTACTAGCTTTTCATCTGCATATATGGCATATTTTGGAGAATATTCAAATGCCTATAATGTATCTGCAACAGTTCATCAAGTAAATATCACAGATGGGAAGAACTTAGCAGTCGGTGTAACAATGTTTGATAATATTAATGCAAACTATACTGAGACGGTTGCTTCTTTCTTTGGATATTGGTTTATGGCAATTGAAGTTACAGAATTACGATTTACTAATCCTACAGATTATGTTTATGCAAATGATTCAGTTCCCTGGGAAATGTATCCAAAGCATCTTTTACCAAAAACTTATCAAGCAAATGGGTCCCACGTAAATATAGGATTTAAATCTGTCCAAACTAAAATGTTGAGTACTTTTCAAAGTATTACTGCAGCTTTTGCATCCGTCTCTGCTGACGTAACAGAGAGTTCTGCTGAAATTGAAGCAAATCTTGCAGTTTGGGGATTACAATTCTTACCCACTTTAGCTGCTTATAGAGATGGTAATAACAATGATAAATTGGATTTAACAGTAGAGAATGAAGGGCTAAAAATAGATTCTTCAGATAGGTTAGAATATTTGGGACTTGCAGAGGCTTATGAATCGGTTGTTGTGAATGCGTTTTATGATTCACATGTTTACGATGAAAAAGCTCAATTAGTCGGTCTAGGTGTCAACATAACCAATATTGGCGTGAACGAAACATCATTGAATTTTGATGTCGAACATACTGGTTACGGCGCTATAAACACACCTGTCCAAACTGCTTTCACATGGAACGAACCAACAACAGATACAAATGGAAATACTGTATTTGATTTTGGAATTGATTACACGAATTTCCCAGTTACCTGGATAAATATGACAAATCCCGATGATTCATTTGTTGAGTTACAAGATATCGGTTATCATTATATTATAACCGTTAATCCAGAGACAGGTAAGGCCAAAATAAGTCCTACTTGGTTGTATGGTGGAATGGAAACCCCTTCAAATAAAGATGCAATGGAAGGTCTTTCTTTGGCATGGATCGCTAAATCAGAATTCTTTGCTGTTCGAGCAATCTATACAGCTACTTTAACTGATGAACCAATTAATACCAGTTCTACTAAAGAATTTGGTAAGATACGAGTTGGTTTTGGAGATGGAGAAGCTACTGAAATTGATGTAACGGGAGCTAAGCAATTCTATACTTTAAACAGTGATACAGTTAGTACCACTCACACGGCAAAGTTTGATGCAATTACCCTCATACAAGTCAGTGGATCATTTGGAGCAGAAAAAACAAGTCCATTCCAATCTGAATCCAGTAGAACTGGTGGAACCGCAACTGTTGGAGGATTGGTTGAAACATTGAACCTAGATTTCTTTTATAGTGCTGCTCTAATTATCGTAAGTTACCCAGAATGGAATGGTGAAGATATTATTCACGATCCTGATTATAATGTCGCTTATCAACCTAAGCCTCCGGTAGCAAACACACCAACCCCTGCGGAAACAACAACCGATTCTGTAGATACACCAACCTTATCAGATGATCCAACTACATCTCCCACAAAGACTGAGGAAACATCGGCTGCAGCTGGTATCCCAGGATTTGGTTTCTTTATGATATTCTCAACTTTGGTTATTCTAAAACGCAGAAACTCTAAAAAATAAAAATTTCAACTATTTGATTGATTATATTATAATAAAATAAAAATCAATAAATTTAATATTTCAAATACCTATTAATTGATAATTTCGCATTCTACAATGTATAAAACCAATTAAATTATGATTTCACTTCAGGTTCTTCATTTTGTTCACAATTGAAAACATTACATATAAATTCCTTAATCTTTTCATCTACAGCTATAGTCATACCTGTTCTTGCTGATTCATTTATAATTTGTCGAAATTCAACAATAAATTTACTAGCAAATGCCTTTAGCAAATCGAACAATAGTTCATTCTCCTCTTGAGCAAAGAGAATAAATTGCAAGTTATTGTCTGAATGTATCATTAATACTCCTCCCTCGAATCGTATTGTTTGTATTGCTTTTTCAAGAATTTCTTCCATCAGTTGGCTAACAGCAGTGATTGCACCTGTAAATAATATTTCATTAAGTTTTAATTGAGTACTATCTGGTAATTCTGCGAATTCGTAACTTAATAGAGGGGTTCCACCAGCCTTAACTGTCATCAATTTATATATTACAACGTTTTCAGCTGGTTTTATTTTATCAGCAAGTTCTTCTCTAGGTTTAATCTTGATAATATCTTTTTTTGCCTCTGGAGTTTCAATTCCTGGTGGTGATGGTAGTCCTTCACTCTCTAGAATTATTTCGAGCTGAATGTCCTTTGCATAATTTACCAATTCTTTTGCAATTAACTCATAACTTAGCCTGTCTGATTTTTGGGTAGTTTTTGATAACTTTAATGCTAAGCTTGCAGCGTCAAGAAATTTATGTTTGGCTTTTCTCAACTTGAAATCAGATTCAAACTCTTTAGCAGTTTTAACAATCTGAACGATTTCATCTGATTTCACAATTATATCCCAATGATTATTTAATTATTAAATATATCAAGTTGACTTTTTATGGACTAATGAATCAGAACTTTATCAAATTCTTTTATCTTAATGGATCAAGATTTTACTCAATCTGAAAAAAATCAATTACTAAAATTTAGTTTTCAAACCATTTTTTTTAAAAAAACATAAACTAAGTCCAATATAATGAGTGCCATGTATACAAGATTAGGTACACAAGGTGAAGTACACCTATCCAACGATGGGAAGGCGACACTATGTGGAATAGTGAAAACCCATCCTAATTGGATTGATAATATCGAATTGACTGATAAAGATCCATTAATGTGTGTGGATTGTTTAAATGCAAATAAACCCAAAGAAGAGAAGAAAGACGAAATACCAAAGGCAACTAAGAAATAAACGAAGTAATTTTAACAATTTTTACTCATTTAGGTTTAGAATATAATACGTAATTTTTCAAAAATTTATCAATTCGATTATACATATCTTTCAAAGTAGCTCTCTTCTTGAATCCATGTCCTTCGCCTTGATATACTTTATACTCTACTGGACCTTTGACCTTATCTCTGATCAATTCACTTTGATTTTTAAGTACAACTGGATCATCCTCTCCTTGTAAAATTATTAATGGATCAACTATGTTTTCAGCGTGAAAAATTGGTGAAAGTTCAAAGTATTTGGCAGAATCTTCAGGAAGAATGCCTACTAGGCTATCAGAATAATGTGCCTCAAGGTAATGTGTTTCTTCAGCTAGCAGAAAATTGTCAGACACACCAAATAAATCTACACCTGCTGTGAAAATACCTGGCTTTTTTGCGAGAGCCATTAAAACTGTAAATCCACCTGCAGAACCTCCTAATATAATTACCTTATTTTTATCTGCAATGCCCTCTTTTTCAAGATAATTCAGAGCATCAACACTATCATTAACGTCATAAATTCCCCAATTACCATTAAGGATTTCTCTGTATTCCCTTCCATAACCAATTGATCCACGATGATTTACTTGGAAAAATGCATAGCCTCTTGATGCATAATATTGTGCACCAAGTGAGAATGTATTTGTTTTCATCCCGGTGGGTCCTCCATGAACTTCAATAATTAAAGGGGCATTTTTTGTTTCTCCATTATTATCTTTTTGAACATAAAGTAAACCATGGGCCTCTTGACCATCTGATGTAGGGAAGGATATCTTCTTTGGAGGAGTGAATTTTTCTAAAATATCATTTGATAATCTAACACCAGAATTTGCAATAATTTTTACTGAATCATTAAAATTTCCCCCTTCCAGAAGTTTATTCAAATCTATTAACCATATTTGTCCTCTAGTTTTGTAATCTGAGAAGAAACAAACAACGTGTTTCTTAGATGAACTTAAAGTGGTGTAACCTCCTTCAGCTAATAAAAGTTGATTCACTACTTTGGAATTGATATCAACAATATTAAGGGAGAAAAATCCATCTCTATTCCTAGTAAATACAACTCGATCATTTCCAATCCAAGTATGGCTGGAACCACCTGTCACCCAAGTAGAATAAGCATGCTCACACTTTTCATCGACTAGTGGTTGAGGATCACTTCCGTCAGAATTCGCAATCCATAGATTCAACCAACCAGTTTGCTCAGAGAAAAATGTCATTTTTCTGCCATCAGGAGAAAATTTAGGTTGTGAAGTAGCTATGCTTTCGGATCCAGCTACAACCTTACGAGTTATTTGTTCATAATTCTTATTAGTTGGGATTAATAATTCTATTTTAGATCCGTTCCAAGACATATTCGGATAAGACCAGGTGTGAACAAGAATTGAACCATTCATAGGGTGAAAACTAGCATCATATAGAAAATTCTCGGTAATTGGTATTCGGGTACTCCAACTCTTTTCTATATCATCATTCAATTGAAGGAGACCTAAGGACATGTGGTCCTCATGCTCAACTGAAAACATGAGGTACTTTTCATTAGTAGATGGTGAGAATTGTTTGCCTTGATTATGAAGTTTAGTGCTAATGCCACCTTGGATAGATACTTTGTAAAATTGACCTTTTGATGTATAATACAAGTAAAATGAATCTTTTCCCCAACTGAATGTTTTTCCACCATATGCTGTCCCGGTTGATAATGAATTATTAATCCCAACTAATAAGAATTATGAACAAATAACTCGTAAGGTTGTAGCTGGAGCCACCTGTCACCCAAGTAGAATAAGCATGCTCACACTTTTCATCGACTAGTGGTTGAGGATCACTTCCGTCAGAATTCGCAATCCATAGATTCAACCAACCAGTTTGCTCAGAGAAAAATGTCATTTTTCTGCCATCAGGAGAAAATTTAGGTTGTGAAGTAGCTATGCTTTCGGATCCAGCTACAACCTTACGAGTTATTTGTTCATAATTCTTATTAGTTGGGATTAATAATTCTATTTTAGATCCGTTCCAAGACATATTCGGATAAGACCAGGTGTGAACAAGAATTGAACCATTCATAGGGTGAAAACTAGCATCATATAGAAAATTCTCGGTAATTGGTATTCGGGTACTCCAACTCTTTTCTATATCATCATTCAATTGAAGGAGACCTAAGGACATGTGGTCCTCATGCTCAACTGAAAACATGAGGTACTTTTCATTAGTAGATGGTGAGAATTGTTTGCCTTGATTATGAAGTTTAGTGCTAATGCCACCTTGGATAGATACTTTGTAAAATTGACCTTTTGATGTATAATACAAGTAAAATGAATCTTTTCCCCAACTGAATGTTTTTCCACCATATGCTGTCCCGGTTGATAATGAATTTTCACTGGTTAACTGAAAATGATGTGTGGTTTCAATCTCATACAGGTACAAATTTTTTCCAGATTCATTACTCATTGTATATGCTACATATTTACCATTAGGAGAGAGTTGCGGTTCACCATAGTCATAACCGGCTGAAAATAACTCATGAGATAAACCATCCCAAAACCCCCTTTTAGACTCTGAATTCATGAAATGAATAAAAAACTTAAAATCTATAAAATTAATGAATCAGGAATTGGTTATTTGCTAAATTGATATTGCAGAATAAGTAATTATGAGCTTTGAAAAGAAATGTCTAATAATTTGTTTTATAAAATGAATAAATCGTAGAAATATCATAAAGCTGTAAAAATAATATGATTCACAATCAATCAGAAAATGACCAACTATGCTGTATTGGGATTAGGATTAATGGGCGAGGCGATTGTTTTCGACATACTCACTCATGATAATTCTTCCAAAGTTTATGGTTTTGAATTAAATGAAATTCGTCGAAACCAAGTGAAAGATAAATTTAATTCATTTGGGGAGCGGTTTGAAACATATCATCTCGACTTAAATACGTCTATGGGATTCGAAGAAAGTTCTCTTGTAGATCAAATAAAAAATAATGAAATTTCAATTGTATTTGGGGCGATAGATTATAAGTTCAATGTCTATCTAACTGAATTATGTATTCACACCAGATCAAACTTCTTTGATTTAGGTGGCAATCCAGACATTGTAAGATCACAACAAAAATTGGATGAAGCCGCTAAAAATGCTGGTATCGCGGTAATACCGGATTTAGGATTAGCTCCAGGAATGGCCAATATTTTGGCAGCCTATATCATGGGAAAATTTGAAAAACTTGATGAATGTCATATTCGAGTAGGAGGGTTACCCCAACCGGATTATAAAAAATCTATCTTGAATTATCAGCAAGTATTTTCAATTAGAGGATTAACCAATGAATATTTAGAGGAGGCTATAGTCATCCGAAACAGTAAAATCCAAAAAGTAAATTCAATGACCGAGGTAGAGGAAATTAAATTTAATGAGCCATATGGTTGGTTAGAAGCTTTTCAAACCGCCGGTGGAACTTCATCTCTCCCTGAATTATATGAAGGAAAAATCTCAGAACTTACATACAAAACCATAAGATATCCAGGCCATGCTCAATTCTTCCAATTTTTAATTGAGTATGAGTTATTATCTTCTGAAGAAAATAAGAATCTAAATAATATTAATCCAAGAGAAGTTATCGAATTTTATCTACAAAAAAATCTTCCTAAAAACGATCCTGATGTAGTATTACTAAGAATTATAGTATGTGGGACAATTAAAGGAAAAACTATAATGATAAAATATGATATGATTGATCATTATGATCCTGAAGCTAAGTTTTCAGCAATGGCACGCACAACTGCATATCCAATTTCAATTATAGGCCAGATGGTTGCGAATGGGACAATTGGTGAAAAAGGTGTGTTAACATCTGAAACAAGTGTTCCTGGGAAAGAATTTCTTGAAGAATTAAATAAGAGAAATATCAACATTGAAATCAGTGAAAGTGAAATGAATTAAATCAAAGCAATACAATCTATTTAATTTGTTCTGAATCTTAAGCCAAACAACAATTTTGTAAATATAATTGCGAATATTTATTTTAATTAAAATTCTCATTACTTTGTGGGTTTAATAAAAATAAAAGATCCTGACGTGGATGTGACTCAATTTGAAGATGTTTTATTTGATGAGGTTTTTTCAGACATAAATACACCGGGTATTTGGATTGCAAAAACACAAGAAGATTTAGAAAAATCAAAAATAATTGTATTAGATGGTCATTCAACATTACTTGAATATAATCAGAGTAAAAGAGATCTTCCTTGGACTGCATTTAATGAATTAGGACAATACAAGTATCAACCAGAAAATATTGGAGACGGTTTGATCATTTTTTCTCATAATTTCTACTTTCAATTTACCTTGAAGATTGGAAATAAATCAGTTTTGGTGGAAAGTAGTTTTGATGGAAACAGTATCAACGCAATTGCACTACCTATGAAAGATGTTCCAATAAGTCAAATTTTTGATGTTATTGCTAAACGTATAGAAGAAGCTGTTACATCTGAAATTCGGTCCTACGGTGATACAATTGATGTTAAAAAAGGAAAGAAAATATCTATCCCTGAAGCTGTTTCTATGAAGATTGGAATTAAACTTTCAATGATGGGGATCGGACTGAAAAGCCTAACACCAAAAGAAATTACTGAGGTGGAAATTGTAGAAGGAGGTGCTGTAGAACAACATTTCGAGGAAACATCTTCCGAGAAAAAAGAATTATTATCAAAAATGCCAGATGTAAGTATGAAAAAGAAAGGTGCTAAAAGGAAAAAAGTAGCAGCCGGAGCAAAAATGGATGTAAAAGCAAAAGAAGTTTCAAGATTTACTGCTGGTCCCCCTCCTTCTAGCGCTTCCGGTGCTGGGGGAGCAGAAATTGCTTCAACGGGGCAAACTTCACCACCTCCGCCTCCTAGTACTCCTGTAGCTCCTCCCAAAGTTCTTTCCCCTAAGCCAGCTCCTACTCCAGCTTCTTCCAAACCATCCGCTCCCCCACCAACAGCTAAAGCTCCAACGGGGGTACCTTTAACGGATCCAGTTATTTTGGAAGAAGAAGCTGAAGAAGTGGATGAATCCGCTGTTTTTGATGGGTTAGGTATTGCTGATCCAGATGATGAACTAATTGCAACCGGAATGGAAAAAACAGAAAGTAAAATGACTTTAAAATACACTCATACGAGTTATTTTTCAAGAATGCTATTGAATCGAGCATATCCTTTGGTGGTTAAAATTAATACTGAAGAAGTGGGTGTAAAAAAGACGATTTCTTCAATTGTCTCAGGAGAAAAAATATCTGAAAAAGAAGAAAGTATGATTTTGGATGAAGAAAAATCTGTTACGATTAGACCTGAATTTCCAGGATGTTTTGTTGTGCCATCGGAGCAGGAAGTTGAATTATCTGATGAAAACGTTGAAGTTAAATTTCATGTTACTCCATTGGCATTAGGTATGCTAGATGTGTCAGTTCGATTTTTACAGGCTGGTAAAACTGTACATTCAATGTACCTAGAAACAAAAGTGATAACACATAGACTCTCTAGATGGCTTGCAACTATAGGTGCATCTGCAAGTGTTGTTCCAACCATGGTTGCATTCATGCTTAATGAAACACCAGCTCAATTCATGGACAAAAGAATGGATAATTTAGCTCCTTCAATTGGAATTAATGGTTTAGCAATTTTAGGTTTTCTAACAGCCTTATTCTTATTCCTAAGTGGATTTGTTTATCGAATGCAGAAACCTCAAAAATCCAGTCGCTCCTTAGCTTTCCCCCGTTAATTTATCCATTGAATTAATTCTGATCAATAAATCCTCTAACGAACCCTCATAATCAATTTGCAATTTATCTTTATACTCTAAATGAGATCGATTGTTATCGATTATCCAAGTCTTAATACCGACTAAACTCGCACTTCCATCGTATAGAAAGTCATTACCTACCATCAATATTTTCTCAGCTGGAACATTCACTATGTCTAGTAAATTCTGATAATATTGAGGATCAGGTTTTACTGCATTTGAGTTGGAAATATGCGGAATGAATATGAAATCATTTTCGTAATCCAAATTTGCCCACTTAACTCTTTGTCTGGTTGCAATTTCAGGAAAAACAGGATTTGTAGCAAGAACAATTTTCTTTCCTCTTGACTCAAGACTCTTAATTAGGGATTTTGATACAGGAGATTCAATTACATATTTTTGAAGCTGTCCAAAATTATTGCTGTAAAATTCATGTAGACGATTCCAAGCATCATCTCTCCCCATTCCGCTCAACTCACTAAATTTGGATAAAAATGATTCTATTACATAATTTTCATAATCATTATGTTTCATTAAAGCCTCCACTGATGTCATAAAGTAATCCAAAAACTCTCCAGGGGTAAAAACATCAATAAAATGATTAACCAGTAATTTAGTATATTCTTGCTCAAATATTTGATCTGATATATTTAACAGAGTTCCATCCAAATCAAAGAAAAAACATTCTATATTATTAAAATCGTCAGTACTCATTAAACATCATCAAAAAAACAAATTGCCTCCTAATACTGACTTAAACAACTTTTAGGTAGATCTTGAATAATGTGACCACCAATCATATTGAGACGATGAATATTCTTGGTTAAAATAAAATTAATTAATTGATAAATGTCTTAGTACTTGATATTTCGAAAATATTTGTTGGATGATCAACTTTTTTAAATTATTTTTATTAATGATGTTGTTCTCATTGAAATTAGACTGTGTTGGAGAATATAGAATCAAGTGATTATATTTTCAAAATAATCGCTGTTGGAAATCAATCAGTGGGTAAAACGTCCATTACCATTAGGTTTGCAACCGATAAATTCTCAGATGATTATAAAGTAACCTTAGGAATGAATCTATCGACAAAAAATGTTACAATTAACCAAAAATTAATCCAGATGGCTGTGTGGGATACAGCTGGACAATCTTCATTTGAACCTCTCATACCAATGTATTATAGGGGCGCATTAGGGGCAATTGTAGTGTATGATATCACTCGACGTGAGACCTTTGAGGGTGTGAAAAAATGGTTCACTGATATTAAACGCTTTGCAGAGGAAATTCCTGTTGTTTTGATTGGTAATAAGTCGGATTTAACAGATGAAAGAGTTGTCACATATGAAGAAGGAAGAGCTCTTGCAGAGGAGTATGATAAAGTTTGGTCAAAGGAAGTGTTTTTCAAAGAATCATCTGCAAAAGATGCTGTTGAAGTAAATGAATCATTCACAATGTTAGCCGAATCTATTCTTGCTTATCTCAAAGAAGAAGTTGATGAGGATGAATTTGACTTTTCGTTCGATGCTCCGTTTTAATAAATTGTAAAGTAAAAACTAAAAATCATTTTTGACATAAATTTTTCATTCTTGTAATTGGGACTAGAAGCGCTAAATAAACAAAATATAGAATTTCATATTGAATTCACAGAATGTTCATGATTTAAAATTGTATACTTATTTTATTTGTTTTGTCTTTCAATTCATATGGTCATGGACATATTACTTTCAGTTACCTCTTTGATTCTGTACTTAAATACTTAAAATAACTAATATGAAACAGTGAGTATTCTTACGAGAACTTTGCGAGTTCAAGTTTATCCAGAAAAACAAATCAAGGATGAACTAGAAAGAACTTTTGAAGAATATTCCAAAGCGGCTCAAGTTGCATATAACTGCGCTTACACCAACGATACTTCTAATCGAATAAAAATTCATCATGCAATTTACAAATCTGTTCGCGAAAAGTCCTCACTCAATTCCCAACTTGTAATTAATGCAAAAAACAAGGCTGTCGATGTAATCAAGAGCTTGAAGGCAAAAAGAATAAAACGACTTGTAAATTTCTCCAATAAAATCCCCATTCGATATGATTACCGATCTTCAACCATATTTCATGAATCGAGATATGTGACTCTCTCCACAACTAATAAACGAGTGACACTTCAATACTTTCTTCCTAAATGTTATCAACAGTATGTTGATTGGGAATTTCGTAGTTTTGAATTGTTGAAAAGAGGTAATAAACATTTTCTACATTTTGTTGTCAGAAAGTATTCTAAAGTAGAAGGAAAACATTCTGGTCAATTTATTGGCATTGATCGTGGTATAAAGCATATAGCAGTAACATCGCAAAATAAATTCTACAATGGTATACGTCTTCGTGAGATAAAAAATCGATATTTTAGACTTAAACGTGGACTCCAGAAGAAAGGCACTCCATCAGCAAAGAGAAGATTAAAACAAATTGCTGGTAGAGAAAGACGGTTTCAGAGGGATCAGAACCATTGTATTACAAAAACATTCATTCAAAATATGAAATTAAATTCAACAATAATATTAGAAGATTTAATCAAAATAAGGAAAACTGCCAGATATCGTAAAAGATCAAGACAAAGTAGAGAACTCAATTCTTGGGGTTTTTATCAATTTCAATTTTTTCTAGAGTACAAAGCTAAGGAAAAAAATATTGAAATTATATATGTCGATCCTGCATATACATCACAGCGATGTAATAATTGTACATATATATCTCGCAAAAATCGCAATGGTGCACATTTTTTGTGTAGATCCTGTGGTTTTAACCTTAATTCTGATCTTAATGCTTCACGTAATATTGAAGATAAATATTTTGACGATGAATATGTATTGAATAAACTAGCTCAGAAGGCTAGAGGTTTTCTGAGAGGGGCTCCCGTCATTATCCCTATCGTAGCATCCTAGGATAGCTACAAGAAAAGGTAACTTGAAAAGTATACTTTTTTGAATGATATATTGTTAAATTGGAGAAATTATTCTTAATCTTCTTCAACCCCGAGATAAGTCATCTCTTTGTCAAGTCTTTTAATTCTACGTTTGTTTTTGGTAATCAACTGTACATGAATTAATCCTTGTGTCTCTAATGTCATTAGTGCTCTGTTGATTTCAGCATCGGAAAAAATTACCGTTCTCCCATATCTAGATTTCAGTGCAATAGGTAAATCACTATCTAACATTACACCGTCTTTCTTTCTTAAAATCTCAATAATCGCTGATCTGAGAGGTAATTGTGATTTCACTAATATTATAAAACTCCATATACACTTAAATTTATATTACATATTCTCAAGAATTGTGTGATTCTAATTTCGAAATTTATAAAAATGGATTACTTGGGAGTTAAAAATGATTTCTCACAGAATATAATTGATATTTTCCAAATGTATATCAAATCATGTTTGTGTTGAGAAATAGTGGAAGCTAGTCATCTCTTGGATTTAAATAAATTAATGGGAGATTATCCACCAAATGTCTTGATTCCTGCGAATAAAAAAACCAAGTCAATCTTTAGTAGATCACCAGGAGGATTTACATTTCCATTAATGATCCTTGCATTTCTTTTTTCAATTTATTTGGGATTTAAAGATAATTTTGGAAATCCATTTTATTTAGTATTGGCAATTTTATTAATTCTGATTTATATTAGAAAAAATCGTCTAAAGGGCATTTATTGGATTTCAGAAGATGGGTTGGTGGTGCCTTATACTTGGCTTACAACAAAAAAACTGAAATCTACTCAAATCATTAATATTTCACCTGAGAAATTAACTGATAAAGATACAGGAGTTGAATATGATGGACTGAGAATAACAATTGACAATTCAGGTTTAAAATTTAATTTTACTGGTATTCAAGATCCTAGTATTGTTTTATCAACTATAAATTATGAAAAAAAGGATTTAGACCTTTTCAGTAAGGAATTAGAAAAATTGAAGCGAAATTCTTCAGGATCTCCAAACACCCTTCCCCAAAGATTAACTGATCAGGTAAATAATTCTTGGTTTGGAAGATGGAAGCTTGTTGTTTTCAATACGATCGATTCCAGTACTGAATTTGCATACTACTTATTGTTATTTTATGTGATTTTATCTGAATTTACTGGAAATTCTCTGACATTCTTTTTATTCACTCTATGGATATTTTATTTTGTTTTTGTCTTTATTTACAACATCTCTGACATTCCCTCTTCAATAATTGGTATCCGCCCACATGAATTGGGGGCTCTCATTTACAATGAAGCAGATCTCCTAACAACTGTGAGATTCATTTTAATGAGTCAACCCGAAACAGTTATTCTATTAAATTGTGAACTCTTATTTGAAGGCCAACCAATTTCACAAATTCATGAGTTAAAGGAACTTCATCCAACGAAGAATGAACCCGGTATGTTAACGTATTGTGTCGCTCAATTTTTGGGAAATCACACGAAATCAATAGGTGCCAATATAAAATTTAAATATTCTGGAGAGGATGAGACTGAGTTTGAATTATCTGTTTACTGGGCTTAATGGTTCAAATTATTTATATATTAATTAATATTAAAAATTCATTTTTAATTCTTGGTTCCTGAATTTTCGCCATTCTTCCAGTTTATCCGGTGACATTGGATATTTTTTATAAATTTCCTCTACTTTTTCTATTTTCACCATATATTTTCGCAATTTAAACATCATAGGCCATCTTGGAAATGCTCTGAGAAACATTTTCAATAAAGTAGAATTCGAAATAACAGAATCTTTTTCTTGAAACATATTTCTCAATATCTCTTCTGTAATTATTTTACGATTTAACAAGAATTCAAGGTTTTTTACCCCAACATCTCGAGTCATTTGTGAAGCAATGAAGGATTCCATATGCATGGCGCCGGGATATTTCATGAAATCAACATTGTATTGCCAAAGATCTTCTTTTGAAAAACTGTTTGCCTCTAATGCAGAAATAGCTGCATTTCCCGCCATTCTACCAGAATCAAGTGCAGGTCCATGACCTTCAAAGGAAGTAGGATCTACAGCACCCGCTGCATCTCCAACAAGCAAAGCACCGTTATAAACCAATGAATCAAAATTAGGTCTCATAGGTATGTTTCCCCCTCCTTTCTGAATTACTTCATAACTGTCAGTTGGGAAATACTTGTCCAAATGGTCATGAAACAATTTTTTCATCGATTTTCCAATAGGATAAGGGTCTGACTTAACCCATGCAATTCCAATGTTGAGCATTTTTGGGCCTTCGCTAAAAATCCAAATATATCCTGGTGGTTTAATTTCTGGGGGGTAAAATAATAAAATTTCTTCCCTATATTTATGATCTTTGTTCGATTTTAGCTTTATTATTTCTCTGTAAGTTTTTATCACATGATTATCATTGAAATCATAATTAATATCATTTTTAAGCATAATTGGAATTGCTTTTCTCACTATCCCGATTATTCCTGATGCATCTACGGTAATCCTTGACTTAATTTTATTTTTATTTCCCTCTTTATCAAAGTATTCCACTCCTATTATGTGATTATTTTCAACTAAAACGTTTCTAACACTGACTTCTGGTAATATTTCAACACCTATTTTTTCAGCATCTTTCAATAATCTTTGTCCATATGCTAAACGATTTACCAAATATCCTGGTGTTTGAGCACTGAGCTGATTCTCTAATGTCCCAGTTGCAATGGTAAACTTATTAATCAAATCACGTGCCTCACCCAATTCGACAGATGGGGGTTCAATACCTAATTTTTCATGAAGAATGTCTGTGTAAAGACTGTCTAGTGCATCACCACAATTTTTGTCCCCAATTAGTCCTCTTGGTTTTTTATCAAGGATTATACATGTGTAACCTGCTTTTGCGACAGAATATGCTGTGATAACTCCGGATGGTCCTCCACCAACAACACAAACATCATAATCATACATTGATATCTGACAAATTGGTATACAACTTATTACCTTATTGAGAAGGTCAAAAATGATCGATAAGTGAGTTACTTTTTTTTTACATCAATAAATTCGTATATTTTTTAAAGTGAATTTATCTTTTAATCTATTGGTTATAATAGATAAAATTCTATGCATAGAATCTTCTGCATATGTTTTTGATTTACTCATAGTTACAAATATTCATAATTGTCTGTAAATTTATGCATCTGTGGAAGATACAGCACAAAAAATCTTCAAACTAATTGAAAATCGCCCTGGATTTCAATTAGCCCAAGTAAGATTTGTCAAACTCCGGGATGAAACACTTTCGTATAGAAATGGTATGCCTTATAATAATTCTAGATTAAACAGTCACGGGATTGGCATACGTGTACGTGCAAATAATGCATGGGGTTTTGCTGCTACAGACGATTTGAAAACAGAAACCATTTTAGAAACTGCTGAAAAAGCTTGGAAAGTTGCAAAAGCATCAAGTCAAGTAGGGCGAAAGAATAAGGTTGAACTTGTTCCCGAACCTGTATACCAAGATAAGTATTCAGTGGAAATAAAAAAAGATCCATTCAATATGGATATATCTGAAAAACTAAGTTATGTGAAAGATGCAAATACCGCTTTACAAGATTCTAGTCCAAATATTAAGATGGCTGTTACCAATTATCGCTGTAGGGATCAATTAATCAATTTTTATAGTTCTGATGGAAGTAATATTGAACAAAGATTATTGTTTACTGGTGGACAAGCCAATGCAACTGCAGCTGCAACAGGTGATGTTCAGACTAGATTATTAGGTGACTTTCAATCTATGGGTTGGGAGCTCTTTGATAATATGGATTTAATTGAAATTGCTGAACAAACAGGAAAAGAAGTTGACATATTGGTTACCGAAGCTGAAGTATGTCCATCAGGAAAATCTACTTTAATTTTGGAACCTTTTCAATTAGGATTAACAATTCACGAATCATGTGGTCACCCATCAGAACTAGATCGGGTTTTAGGTTATGAAGCTGATTTTGCTGGGACATCATGGTTAACACCAGAGAAATTGAACAATCTGCAATATGGTAATGAGTTGGTAAATCTTACTCAAGATCCTAGTATGCGAAAAGTCATTGGCCATTTCAAATATGATGATGAGGGTGTAAAAACACGATCTGTACCTATTGTTAAAAATGGTGTTTTTGTGGGATATCAATCAGATCGTGAACATGCTGCACTACTAGGAATTGAAAGATCTTCAGGAAATTCAAAAGCTGATAATTGGAGCAGTGTTCCTATAATTAGGATGAACAATCTCTATCTTGAATCGGATCCTAATGGGTACAAGGATATAGATGATATGATTTCAGATACAAAGGATGGGATATATGGATTACAATGGAAAAGCCATTCAATTGATGATAAGAGACTCAATTTCCAATTTGCCACCCAAATTGGATACAAAATCGAGAATGGTGAAATAACTAAGCCTTTGAAGAATGTTACGTACCAAGCTATCACACCTGAATTTTGGGGTGCAACATCCGGACTAACCAGAACATCAAAAATATACGGCTTACCTTATTGTGGTAAAGGTAGTCCAACTATGCAAATTGGTTATGTTAGTCATGGTGGACCATGGGGGCGATTTGAAAATGTTAATGTGGGGATCACTGCTTAGAGGTGTTAAAAAATGACAAATAAAGAAAATCTCATTGAAATCTCCCAAAAGTTACTCGAAGAAGCTAAAAAACAAGGAGCGGAACATTCACAAGTTAGAATTTTTGATAACTTTTCCATCGGAACAAGATTCGGAGAAAATCATATAACACAAAATGTTACGACTAATACCCAATCTTTTGAACTTAAAACCCAAATTGGACAAAAAATAGGTACCTATACTGGTTCAAGAGTAGGGGATAATTTATCCTCGCAAGTAAATGATGCTATAACATTAACAAAATTATCTTTAGCGGATCCTGAATTTCCGGGTTTCTTAGATACCCAACCGAAATATTCGCCTTTGGGTTTAGGATATAAAGAAATAGATCCCATGGATCTTTCTGGTGTGGTTGGAACAATTGTTGATGCCGCAATTAATGTAGATTCGAGAGTGAAATCTGTTGCTGGTAATTTGTTTTATCAAAGTGGAAACACCTTATTGTTGAATTCTTATGATGTGCAAGCTTATAATTCTTCTTCTAAAATTAGTGGAGTAATAACTGTTGCTGCAGACGACAATGGGGAATCTCGTTCAACTAGAAATATTGCCGGAAACACAATAAACGATCTTGAAAGTACTAAAATGGCTGAAATGACAGCAGAAACTGCAATACAGGGTTTACATCAGAAGGAAATTGAAGCTGGAAAATATGAAGTAATACTCGGACCTGAGGCAGTTGCAGATTTGCTTTTTTTTGTTACATTAGGTACAAGCTCAGAGGGTCTTATTAATCACTCAAGTTATTTGAAAGATCGGTTAGGCGAACAAATAATGGATGAACGTGTAACAATCATTGATGATTGTTTAAATGAAGCTCATTTTGCAAATAGAAATTTCGATTCTGAAGGTGTTGCATGTGAAACCATGAAATTCATAGATAAGGGCATTTTAAAGGACTATGCATATAACTTAAGAAATGGTAAGAAACTCGGTGTTGCCAGTAATGGCCGTAATGCTGCGGGTTTTCAAGGTGAATTCCCTGCATTCTTTTCCTTAACAATTGAAAATGGTTCTAAATCAGCAGACGATTTGGTAAAATCGCTTGATAAAGGAGTCCTAATAACGAACTTGTTCTATAATAATTTTGTAAATCCGCCTGAAGGATTATGTACTGGTCTTACGAAGGATGGGCTGTTCAAAATTGAGAATGGTGAAGTAACAGATTCTTTGAAAAATATGAGATGGACCGATAAAATATTATCGATATTCGGTAATGCAGAACCCAGTAATGATAGTAGACAAGTGAAAGGTTTTTTCTTTGGGTCTGCAATAATTCCCTCTATCAGAGTAGATCAATTTAACTTCTCATCAAAAGGGAAACACTAAATTCTGTTATCTTAAAAATATCCCAACCGCTTAATGATATCTATAGTTTTGAATTAATTGTTTAATATTTATTTGATAAATTTTTCAATTTGTTCGATAGATGGATGACCATTAGAAGCTCCAAAAGTCTTTAATTTAAGTGCAGCAGCCGCAGCAGCATATTTTATTATTAATTCCCAATCCTTTTTATTAATATACCCCCACAAAATTACTGCAGCTGCAGCATCCCCTGCTCCTGTGGTATCTACAGCCTTAACTGGAAATATTGGTTGAAAGTATGTTTTACCATCGATTTTAGCATATATTCCTTCACTTCCTGCTGTAATTACAATATTACATGGAAAATCAATTTTCTCGATATTTTTAATTTCAAGGGTTGTATTTGGATAAAGTCTTTTGAAGACATTTCGATTGAAAAAAGCTAAATCTATCTTTGATAAAAATTCGAAAATTTCTTCATCTGTTGCTTCAAGGGTTCTTGCTCCAAAATCTAAAGTGAATTGTCTACTAAAATTATTATTTATTACCATTTCAGCAGTGTCAATTCTTATACTTGCCATATGGATAATGTCAAATGTCTCATCCATTGATTTAGTAAATTTAAGTGCTTTTTTTAGATCTTCACAAACACCGGGATATCCAATTTTTGTACTTGATTTGTTTTCATCTAATAGGATTATTGTACGGCCTGTTTGTCCTCTCATTTTTGTTAAATAAGAAGAATCTATCCGTCTTTCTTTTAATTCATCTGTGATATTTTTTCCTGCTGTATCATTTCCTATGGCTGAAATTAATCTTGGATATAGACCTAATTTAGATAGCCCTGCAGAAACATTGGTTGCACTACCACCTAAGGATACGTTCATATCTAGAGCCGTAATTTTATCATCTGGTGCTGGAAATTTATCAATACGATAAATCTCATCAAAATAACAATTCCCAATTACACCAATAAAAATAGACATCACTTTTGTACTCTTGTTTGCTTTCAAATATTTTATATTTCAATTCCTTCTATGTGATTAGTGGTTTTTGGATTTAATATCGATTTAATTTTCCAAGAATGTTACATTACCATCTGAATTAATTTTAGCAGATCCATATCGTAATGCCCAACAAGACATTACTACTCCTACTGGGAGTGATGCTGGGTGTCTACTAGCTAATTCAATATTGACATCAATCACAGTCTTCCCATCGCCAACTCCCATCGGTCCAATAGGTAATAGATTGGCTGCCTCCATAACACTTTCCTCAAGTTTAGCGACTCTTGGATCTTGATGCCTTTCCCCAATTGGTTTGAAAATTGCTTTTTTGGCAAGAGTCATACAAATATCTTCTCCACCACCTATTCCGATACCTACTCGATATGGAGGACAACCTTGTGGTCCTGCATCTGCAATCACATCAATTGCAAACTTAAGAGCTCCCTCCATCCCTAGCCCGGGTTTTAACATACCTAATTGTGCGATATTTGAACTACCCCCTCCTTTTGTGGTTGCTAATATTTTTAATTCATTGCCAGGGACTAAATCAATATAGAAATAAGGGATATGCCCTCTGATGTCGATGTTATCTCCTGGATTACCTTCAAAGAAATCTACCGTGTTCGGTCTTAGGGGAATTTCTTTTGTTGCTCGTCTAGTTGCAGCTTTAAAAATTTCTTTTAGATTTGATTTAATTGGGAAATCATCGCCAACTTCAATTTTAAACGCTATAATCCCAGTATCTTGACACATTGGCTTGCTTTGTTCACGAGCAATCTTTACATTGTCGAGAATATTGGTCATTTGAAGAAGCGTACTTTCGCTAATGTTGTCATCCTTTATTTTCTGCATAGCTAGTTCGACATCAAACGGTAATCGAGTTGCTGAAGTTCGAAGCAAAGCTACAGCGGTATCTTCAATAATTTGGTTTAAGTTTACAGTTTCGATCATTTAAAGCGCCTCCAATGCTTGTTCAATTATTTTATAGGATTCAGCCTTTTTTGCCATAGTTTTCTTTGCATTTTCAGTAAAGAAATTATTTCCGTGTGCATCGATACCGATCATTAAGGGTCCAAAATTTTCAACTTCAAGTACCCAAAGGCATTCTGGCATTCCGAGTATGTCAAACCAATGTACTTCAACAACATCTTTTACTGCATTTGCAGCTAATAATGCAGCTCCACCAGTGAACATTCCGTAAACAGCACCAAATTTATGGCAAGCTGTAGTGGTTCTTTCGCCCATACCTCCCTTTCCTATAATTAATCGGGTACCGAAAGTCTCAATAAATATATCTTGGAATATCTCCATCCGTGATGATGTTGTTGGTCCTCCAGCTATCATGCCCCATTTACCAGTTTCATCCTTCTGCATAATGGGTCCGGCATGATAAATTGCCAATTTACCAAAATCAACTGGCAAAGGCTCACCTTTTTCTTTAAGAGATAAAGCGTGTTTATGTGCATCATCTCTCGCTGTGACTATCTGACCAGAGACAAATATATTATCTCCGACTTTTAGTTTCTTCACATCCTCTTCCGTGAGAGGAAGTTTAAGGTTATAAACAGTCATTGGACTTCTAATTTCATTTAGATATACAAATATTGTCAATGTGCAATAATAAGCATTACTAATTTAGCAATAAAATAATAACAATCAAACTAATCTTAGAAAAAGACAATAAATGTTTCAAATATTGTGAAAAATGTAATTTTCTCATTCAAATTTTTTCTCAATTAATTTAATATCATTACTATTTTCCAAAAATTACTTTAATTTTTATATTATTTAAGAAAAGATACTGATAATTGTCTCTAACAAACCTAAACTTATATTTTTAAAAAAAAACCAATCGAATATATATGCAAATATTTTCTGAAACAGATGAGATATTGAGGAAATATGAATTCAAAGGATCTTCAATTATTCAAATATTATCAGATCTACAAAATTCTCATAGTTATTTACCATTTAAAGAATTGGAATATATCTCAAAAAGATTAAATCTCCCTCTCTCGAAAATATTTGGAATAATTACGTTTTATGCAGATTTCAAATTAAATCAACCCGGAAAGTATAATATCAAAAGTTGTCATGGCACTGCCTGTTATGTAAAAAACGCAGAGATGATCACGAATACCTTAAAATTTGATTTTGAGATAGAACCAGGAAAAACGACTTCTGATGAATTATTCTCAATGGAACATATATCGTGTATAGGAGCTTGTGCCCTTGCACCTGTACTTGAAATCAACGGTGAAGTATACGGTGAGATGGACAGCAAGAAAATGAGGAGAATAATTAAAAAATTAAAACGGGAGGAAGAAAATTCATGAAAAAGACCGTTCGTATTTGCATGGGGACTGGTTGTATTTCCTCAAAAGCAGATGAAGTGAAGAATAAATTCGATGAGTTATCTGAAGATCATGATATAGAAATTTCAGGTTGTCATGGTTTTTGTTCTCAAGGCCCAATTGTTGTAGTTGATGATATATTCTACTCAAAGGTCAAGGAAAAAACAGTGGGAGCGATTGTTGATAACCATCTAATTAATGACATCCCGGTAAAAGATCTTTTTTACAAATCTCCATTAACCGATCTCTCTATTGCCAAGTATCAAGATATACCCTTCTATAACAAGCAGAATCGGATTATCCTTGGAAATTGCGGTACCATTAATCCTGAGAAAATAGATGAATACATCAACATTGGTGGTTACCGTGGCTTAGCAATTGCCCTAAAAAAATTGCCAGAGGAAGTGATTGAAGATATCACAAAATCTGGATTGAGGGGAAGAGGAGGTGCTGGTTTTCCTACAGGAATGAAATGGAATTTTGCGAGGAAGGCATATGGTGAACCAAAATATGTGATAATAAATGCAGATGAGGGAGATCCGGGAGCCTTTATGGATCGATCTATTCTCGAAGCAGATCCGCATTCAGTAATTGAAGGTTTGATAATTGGTGCGTATGCGATTGGAGCTTCTGAAGGGGTTATTTATGTAAGAGCAGAGTATCCTCTTGCAATTATCCGATTTAATATTGCTCTTGAACAGGCAAAAGCAAGAGGTTATCTGGGAGATAATATCCTTGAATCAGAATTCACTTTTCACATCAGAGTGTATGAGGGTGCTGGAGCATTTGTCTGTGGGGAAGAAACTGCATTAATCAAATCGATAGAAGGAGGGCGAGGTAATCCAGTGGTAAGACCTCCATTTCCTGCCACATCTGGATTATGGGGTAAACCTACTAATATTAATAATGTTAAAACTTGGTCTGCAGTATCTTGGATAATGAGGAATGGATGGGAGGAATTTGCTAAAATTGGAACTGAGTCATCTTCAGGAACTGCAATTTTTTCACTAACTGGGAAAGTGAATAATTCTGGACTCATTGAAGTACCCATGGGTACTACTCTGAGAGAGATTATCTATGAAATTGGTGGAGGAATTGCAGATGGAAAAAGAATCAAAGCGGTACAGACAGGTGGTCCATCTGGTGGCTGTATACCAGCTTCTCTGATTGATACTCCTGTAGATTATGAAACAATGGCCAAAGTTGGTTCGATTATGGGAAGTGGGGGTATGGTTGTAATTGATGAGGATACTTGTATTGTTGATTTTGCCAAATTCTTCCTAAGATTTACCCAAGAGGAATCATGTGGAAAATGCACTCCTTGCAGAGAGGGCACTTTGAGGGCATTACAAATACTTGAGAGAATCACTCATGGAGATGGAAAAGTAGAAGATTTGGAAGAGTTGGAAATATTGAGTGAAGTCATTAAAGATACATCACTCTGCGGTCTAGGTATGACTGCACCAAACCCTGTGCTTTCAACCCTAAAATATTTCAAAGAAGAGTACCTTGAACACATAATTGAACACAGATGTGTAAGCGGTGTTTGTCCTGGATTATTCAAGTTGAAAATTGATCAAGACGCATGCAATAAATGTGGACGTTGTCAAGCAAACTGTGCCTTTGATGCTATAAGAGGAAGCAAAGAAGAGGGAGGTTTTGTAATTATTGATGAATATTGTACAGGCTGCAAAAATTGCCTGTCTGTCTGTCCAAAAGAGAGTATTAACATAGTGGAGTAAAAAAAGATGTTAGAAATTAAAAATAGTTTACAAATAAAAGTTGACGGTCAGGATATAATTGCTTTTCCAGATGAAACTTATCTAGAAGCAATTCAAAGGGCTAACATCTATGTGCCAACACTTTGTTACGAGAAAGAATTAATCCCATCAGGTGCCTGTCGGTTATGTGTTATTGAGATGGAGAGTACTGGGAAATTAGTTTCCGCATGTACAACTCCAGTTATTGATAATTCTGTTGTATTTACAAAAAATAAAAGAATTGACAAGTCTAGGGAGGTACTCCTAGAGCTTATTCTTGCTGATCATCCTTTAATCTGTACTGTATGTGATAAACAGGGTAATTGCTCACTTCAACGCTTGGCTTATGAATACGTTCCAACTGAGAAGTTGAAAAAATATATGGATCCAGAAGACAAAATTTTGGATCTTGTTGAGGAGAATGAATTTTTCAAATTGGATTATTCTATGTGTATTAAATGTGCTAAATGTGTGCAAGTAGTTGAAGAAATTCAACATTGTGGTGTTCTTACGATGCAGGGAAGGGGAGTAAACGTTTATCCCACTCCCGGTTTTGATAGGACCTTTACAGAAGCAGGTTGTGTTGCTTGTGGTAATTGTGTAACCGTATGTCCAGTCGATGCATTGAAACCATTGACATTGGAAAGAAAGGGAAGAGAGGTTGATTCCACCCGAACTACAACCACATGTGTTTATTGTGGTGTTGGTTGCCAATTCGAAATTGTTACAAATAAAAGGACCAACAAAATTGTGTATATTGATTCTAATAGTAATAATCCAGTTAATGGATTAGCCTTATGTGTAAAGGGCAAATTCGGTTGGGATTTCATCCATCACGAAGATCGGTTACAACACCCGTTAATACGAAAAAATGGAATTTTAGAAAAAGCAACTTGGGATGAAGCTTATGATTACATTGAATCAAAATACAAGTCAATTCTAACTGAACATGGTCCAGAAGCATTTGCTTTCTTAAGCTCCGCAAAATGTACAAATGAGGAAAATTACCTCATGCAAAAATTATCTCGTGTCGGAATTGGTACAAACAATATCGATCACTGTGCTAGGCTTTGTCATGCTTCCACGGTAACAGGTCTAATTAGAACACTGGGTTCAGGTGCCATGACAAATTCAATTAATGATCTTACAAATGAAGCCAAAGTGATTTTTGTTATTGGATCAAATACTACTGAAGCACATCCTGTGATTGGAGTGAAAATCAAACAAGCTGTTCATCAAGGGAAAACCGAATTAATCGTAGCAGATCCTAGACAAATTGAGTTAGCTCGAATGGCCAAAATTCATCTACAACAAAGACCTGGGACTGATGTTGCAATAATTAATGCTATGTTGAAAGTAATCTTTGATGAGGACTTGATTGATAAGGAATTCATTGAAGAGAGGACAGAGGGTTTTGAACAGCTCAAGGAAAAAATAGATTCAGAGAATTTTGATGAACTGTGCACTATTGCAGGTGTTCCAAAAAATAAAGTAATAGAAGCAGCTCGTCTTTATGCAAAAGCAGAAACTGCTGCAATTGTATATTCAATGGGGATTACACAGCATTCGACTGGAACATATAATGTAGTATCCTTAGCAAACCTTGCTATGGTGACGGGGAATTTAGGCAAGCCTGGCACTGGAATTAATCCTCTTAGGGGGCAAAATAATGTTCAAGGTGCATGTGATGTCGGTGCCCTCCCAGATGTATATCCTGGATATCTTAGGGTGGCAGACTCATCCTCAGTTGAATTCTTTAAAGAGGCATGGAATAAAGACACTCTTTCTCAGATCCCAGGTTTAACTGTTGTGGAGATTATGCATGCCGCTTCTATGGGCAAAATCAAGGCAATGCACATCATGGGAGAAAACCCAGCGTTGTCAGATCCCAATATCAATAAGGTACGTGACGCATTAAATGCAGTTGATTTTCTAGTAGTCCATGATTTATTCTTAACAGAAACTGCAAAGTACGCAGATGTAGTTTTACCTGTGATGAGTTTTGCAGAAAAAGATGGAACCTTTACCAATACTGAACGTAGAGTGCAAAGAGTTAGGAAAGCTCTCAATCCAGAAGGTGATATTAAAGCCGATTGGGAAATTCTGATTGAACTTCTAAATCGTTTTGGAGTGCCTTCCAATTATGATTCTCCATCTGATATTTTCGATGAACTGGCACAATTTACTGGAATTTACAAAGGTATAAATTATAAAAGAATCGAAACTGTTGGGCTTCAATGGCCCTGTCGAGATGAGAATGATCCAGGAACAAAAGTGCTTCATGTGAATACTTTCACTTTGGGTAAAGGGAGACTTCTTCCGGTAGATTTTGAAGGTGCTGCTGAACTACCAGATGAAAATTATCCTATGGTTCTCACAACTGGGCGTAATCTCTATCATTTCCACACCGGAGAAATGACTCACAGAAGTAAAGGTTTGCATGAACGAAGACCATTTGAAACGACCGAATTAAATCCTAAGGATGCCGAAAGACTCGGAATTAAAGAAGGTGATAGAATGCTACTTCGATCTCGGAGGGGTGAGTTGGTAACAGTTGCTAAAATCACCAGAAAAATACTTGAAGGAGTTGTGTTTATGACTTTCCATCACAAAGAAGCAGCAGCTAATCTTTTAACGAATGATGTACTTGATCCTTTTGCCAAGATACCTGAATTGAAGGTTTGTGCAATCTATGTAGAGAAACATGAAGCGAACATACAGATAGAATCATCACTAATTTAATCCTTATACATTTTACTCACTATTTACGTAGTAGTTATATAGTAATTTTTTCGGTTTATCGATGGCAGACCAGATATTCAAGTTGTGGTTCCTGCGGTGGTACAGGACAGGTTTATCAATAATTAATTAATTAATTCAGAATTAACTCGAAACGTGTACAAAATTATATCCAAAAATAAAAATAAATAATCACTCAATGTTTTCTCCTAAATTTTTGTGTTAGAATAATTGTTGTAACAAATGCTGTTAGGAATCCAATAATCGAGAATCTAATTCCAGCATCAGTGCTATCTTCCTCTTGAGATGAAGTAGTAGTAGGACTGGTGACGGCTGTTGATGAAGTCGCAGTAGTACTAGTAGTTGAAGTTATAGTAGTTTGAGTTGTAGTTGATGGATTCGGGTCTTCAACAATATCTAAGATCATGATAGCTAAATTTCCATCACTATCTACTGCTTCCAAATAATAAGTTCCGAGATCAGTAGCAGGAATTGTAAATGAAGTGATAAATGCTCCGTTGCTATCAGTAGTAACTGTCTTAAGATCTACATCATTGAAATTTAGGGTTACTGGTGTATTTGCTGTGAAATTCTCTCCCTCAACACTTAAATCATAATTTTCCCAAACTTTCATTGAGTCTACCTTAATTCTAGCCGTATCAATGGGCTTAGTGTGAAGTGTGAAATTGGCACTGTCTACCACCGGTGTTGATCCTGACCAATCAGTCACAATGAAAACTGCTGGAACTGAGGGTAGGATAATACCTAATTCAGTCATGTTAATAGTTAATTGGACGAAACTGTATACCGCAGTGTCATTAATTGTAATCGGATTCTCAAATTCAGGAGTACTTTCATTCATGAGCCCTCTTTTTACAATTCCGTTGAAAATTTCCCTTGAGTTTTCAAAATCCACCTGATCATAAAGATTCACATAGATAATGCTATCATAAAATGTACCACCATATAGCCAAATTTCTATTACCTTGTCTATTCCAGTTACATTAGCCCAAATAGTGCCAGTTGACGAATTATTATCTGCGTCAAATCCCATTTGAAAAGTTAGATCAACCATTTGAGTTGGTGATAATACATCATTCAAAACATAAGTCATAGTTAAGTTCACAAAGGGTTCGATTGCACTTACTGTCCCTAAAATCAAATCAGCAAGCTTACCAATTGGAGACTCCTTGACTTGATCTACAACATAATCAAATAATTTACCTAAATAAGAATCACCATCGGCAGCAGCCGCAGTTTGTTCTGCATTTAATACTCCTTGTCCAATTTTCTTTGCCATCTCGTTCAATTTTTCACAATTTTTGGCACTGAACATATTATCTGTACGTTGACTTCGAATTGGCCACATAGTATTACCCTTATCGGCTGCAGTGTCCGTGGTTCCATCTCCATCAGGATCCCATTCATCCTTTTTTCCATCTCCATCAGTATCTTTTCCTCCATGACCAAGTCCCATTCCATGTGCCATTTCGTGTGCCCATGTTTCACCAGCTGATCCATCCTTTACAATCCCTGAGGATGGATCCCCCTTAATTGTCATTCCATTGGTATTAGCATTAGCATCAACGCTTGGTGTGATAGTGATTCCAGCTCCACTTCCCTTGAAAGGATCGCCTCTAAGATCCAATTTCATTTTATTTCGTAAGGCTGTACGAGATGCAAAATTATCGGCATTTCCCTCTATGGTTCGATCAGTTTTAATCACGTTAAACTTAATCCTGCAGGATTTAAAGATATCATTCATTTTATCGACGTTGTTTTTTATTGTTGTATCATTCATACTAGCTGGATCAACAACATGAATATTTAATTTAATTTTATAATAATCATGTGCCTGCACCAATTTGGGTCCATTAAAACCCGTTGTAAAAATAAAAATTAGGAGTAGAAGACCTAATTTTTTAGTGTGGAGATTTCTTGTATTCATGTCAAACTTTACCTATGTCTAGATTTTTTCTTGTGAAACAATCGTTAATAAAGCTTTATCGAAGAAAATAATTCAACTCATTTTTATTTTTCTAATGTTAACTGAAAAAGATCAAAAATTTTAATATTTGGAATGTAAAATGAAACGTATGTGTTACTAATAAGCTCAGTGGGATGAATTTTGTTAAATTGAAAATCATCAATTATAAACCATGAACAAAAAAGTTAGTTTTTCAATTGAGAAGTGGTGAAATTGTTACAATTTCACTTACAATATACTGTCATCCTGTTTATATTAGATGAGTGTAAGAATAAAGTGAGACTAGGTCGATTTCTTAAACCAATAAGGATTTTGAGAATACACCGAAGGCTGGATCTCGCAAGAGAAAAGGAAGTCCATATACAGTAAAAAAGAAAGTAGCGATTTTCTGTTCCTGTATCCGTCGTTACGAACTGCTAGTCAGATTATCAAATCTTGATGGATGTTCGAGAATGATCTTGCGATGGTCAAAAAGTATGAAAATCCCATCTTGGTCGAGTTAGCTTACTTGAATAAGCCAAGTGGAAGGAAGCAATACTCTCCTTGCGGAGACAAGTATTATACTATTCCAGTGTAGTAACTGGAGGATACGGTGACGTTTGTATAGTATTAGCTGAACATACAAGAAAAGTTAGTTTTTCAGATCATGGTACAATTGATGAACCCTAACCCCTACTGACGATTTTACAGCTCGTTTGTCAAATAGCAATTTAAGTTGATCGAATATCAATCAATTAACAAGTCACAAAATTATAATGAAAACCTATCTTGTCTCGAAGCATTAAAGAAAGATTATTTTATACTTCAATATGGAACTTACTGTTAATGAAATGTCCAAATTGTGGAACTGAGAATCCCGATAATGCTAACTTTTGCTTTAATTGTGCTCATAGCTTAACTGATATTAAACCTCAAGAGGATAGGTTCACAAAATACATTCCCCAAGCTTTGCAGAAAAAATTAGAAGAATCATCAAAACTGGGTGGAATTGAAAATGAAAGAAGGATTGTAACAATTCTCTTTTGTGATGTAGTCGGTTCAACCCAACTTGCAGAAAATATGGATCCAGAAGAATGGACTGAGATAATTAAAGTAGCTTTTGATTCTATTATCCCTCCAGTGTATAAATATGAAGGTATGATTGCCCGATTGATGGGAGATGCTATTCTTGCATTTTTCGGTGCACCTATTAGTCATGAAGATGATCCTGAAAGAGCTGTGTTGGCTGGAATTGATATATTGGAAGCTGCTAGTAAATCTTCAGTTATTATCAGAGAAAAATGGGGTATTGATATTGATGTACGAATAGGAATCAATACAGGTTTAGTTGTTGTAGGTGAAATAGGTTCTGATTTACGAGTTGAATATACCGCTATGGGTGATGCAATAAATATTGCTTCTCGAATGGAATCGACCGCCGAAACTGGTACAATTCAGGTTACTCAAAATACATTTAAACATATTTCATATTTATTTGATGTCGAAAAAATTGGTCGAGTGGAAGTAAAAGGAAAATCAGACCCAATTACAACCTACAAAATCCTAAACCAAAAACAGACAACTGACAAAACTAAAAAATATACAGATCGAGAATCAGTATTTGTTGGAAGAGAAGAAGAACTAAACCTTCTTAACATTATGTTAGATAATGTTGAAAAAGGTACTGGTAGTATCTGTTGGATTGCAGGTGAAGCAGGTATTGGAAAATCACGACTTGTCGCAGAGTTCTATAGCTCTTTATTTTTAGAAGATAGAGTTCACCGCAGTTTTCAAGAGTATGATCCTTTATCAAGCAAAATTTATTGGTTTGAAACAGGAGCACTTCCTTATCAAGTATCCTCACCATTTAGTCCCATAATTCACTTTTTCGTACAATATTTTGGTATCAGTCTTGACATGAGCAATGAAGAGAAGTATAATTTGGTGGAATCAAAACTATCTAAATTACAAGATGGGGAGGATA
>MDVR01000057.1 GCA_001940725.1 Candidatus Heimdallarchaeota archaeon LC_2
TCAATTACAATTTCTTTTTCTGTATTTTGAAGAATTGAAGAGATTGAAATCCCATATTTATCTAGTATTGATAGTTTTATTGCAAAACCAAAGGTTTTCTCAATACTCTTTTCTTTTATTTCTATTGCTGTTTGTTTGTATATTCTCGACTTAGTGTCGAGGATGATATTCACCTATCATAATGTCACCTTATTGTCTTTAATGGAAAATAGCTTAATATATAGCTGATTTACAAATGAAACTTCAAAATTATTTACTCTTACACTTGTTTTAATTGCAGTATATAGGAAGGCGATCCCTCATCAGAAAACTCCAATCTATTATTGACTTGAAAATATATATAGGTTTGTATAAACTTGAAAGATCAAGTAAAGATTGAATTTTATTACTTCTATATAATCAGAAAAACACATTTGAAATACCATGATCACTTTTGTCTGAATACATTTTCTGATTCATCAAGAAAATGATTACTTCACGTTCAGCTACCCTATATCTGATGTCGCCATCACTTTATCTTTTTTGTTTTTACACAATAAAGATTCTGTTGAAATAGGTTCTGTTCCATTGGAACGGTGAGTCCTTCTGCTTCTCTTCTTACTAGTTTCTACAAAGTCAGTTTTTCCGTGATTTTTAACCGCAGATTGATCATTTTCAAAGAAATCATTCAGTGATGAATGAGTACTCCGAGTACCAGCGTTCCCGTTATTTTTAGTATTATTAATATTATTTAATAACAGGGTAGGACTACCATTATGGTTTTTCGGTACTCTTCTAGCTTTTCCGGACTTCTTCTTTTTAGAAGAAGCAACAGAGAAGGAATGTAAACTCAGTATAATATATGACACAAAGATTTTTATAAAGTTTTACTACAATAATATAGTGTGAGAGATTCGAAATTAATTGTGTTTTCGATAGTTTTTACTCTATTGTTTTTTAATTTCACTCATATTATATCACAAGCTGAGACTGATAAAGAAATAACGTTTGGTATTGCTGTTACTGATGTATCTTTAGTTTTCGAAGATCGAATCTGGCGCAATAATACTTCGTCTCAAAAGATTAATTTCAACTACACAGTCTCTCATTGGAACCCCAACAACAGGGAACAATGGGTTAGATTTGGAGATATGGAGTTGAAAGTAGATATACGTATATTTCTGAATAAATTCTTATATGAGAATAATCCGCATCTGGAGGTTGGATTATTTTATGTTACTGCCCCAATGTACCATACTGAATTATTCCAGAGCGGAGTAACTATTACTACTCCTACTAGTATCCATAGTTTAGGTATATATGTTCTAAACTATACAAGTGACGGATTACCTTTTGGAATTTACAGTTTTAATCATTACAGAATATCTCTATGTAAGGACTCTGATTCATATCAATGTGATATCCCTGAATCGATGAACATAGAGTATTATGGAGGGACTCTAAACTCAACAGAAAATGGAATAGAAATATTGTATGATACTCTGCCAGATAATTGGGGAGAAATTAATACTGAAACTAATGATAGTTTATCATATAATTCTCCATTCTTTATATTGCCTTTGTCGTTATTCACAATGTATGTTGTGAGAAAACAATTTACAAATATCTAATGGTTATCATTGAAATTCCCGTTTGATCACTTGTCACATATAATTATTTTGTAAAAAATGAAACGGGTAGATATTTTTTGAAATATAATTATTGAAAATTATGGTGCATTTCTGTGTGTGCATAAGCATAACATAGGTGTAGTTATCCGCAAGTATAATGACGAGAAAATAATTTTGTATTCTGTACCATTATGAAACTGAAATATGTTTAAGGAATGATGTAATTGCAAACACTTAGAAAATTTGGCTGTAGTTATTATTTTAGTACTCTATTTTTCAGATTCGAAATATATTATCATAGTTTTACATTTAAATGTTGGTTAGCAATAATCTTGTATCTCAAGTTTGATTTCCTTTTGAACAACTCCTTTGTGTACAACAAGATACCATTCAAATAATTGGCTAACTTTATCTAATTTAATGACCAAACCAATAAACATTGAAATCACGGGGCAAGATCAGTCTGCATTATTTGCAAATGATTTCCACGTCATGCACACACCAAATGATTTTGTATTATCAGTCGTTGAAGCAATCCCTCAAATGCAATTTTCTTTGAAAGAAAGTATCAATCAAGATGGAAAAACAAGAAATATTACTAGATTAAGTTCTACGGGGATCATTAGAAAAGTTATTGGGAGATATGGAATGTCCCCAGCTGCCTTTAAAAAAATGGTAAGTGTGATGAATACTAATCTAAAGCAATTCGAGGACAAATTCGGTGAAATTGCAATTAATCCACCAGAAGGTATGCAATAAAAAGATTAGATCACTCAATGATCTTTGCACCAAGTGCAGATCCTATGAGTCCAACTGCTAATTTGGCTGTTTTATTCCTTATATCCAGGGTGGGGTTTACTTCTAATATGTCAAGTGATGAAAGTTTACCACATTCGTGAACTAATTCCATAAGTAAGTGAGCTTCTCTATAGGTTAAGCCACCTGCAACTCTTGTTCCTGTACCTGGAGCTTCATTTGGATCAAGAGCATCGATATCAAATGATATATGCAAGTGATCAACGCCTCGGGTAGCAATTTCTATTGCCTTTTTACTAATACTAGCCATCCCTTTTTCATCAATATTTTTCATTGTAAAGACAGTAACATTCGATGCGTTGAGCAGTTTGATTTCTTCTGGATCCAAATCACGAGCAGCTAAAAGAACACTATTTGATTCAATTACAGTAGGAGATGGTCCAATATTTAATAAACTTTTTTCACCCCTACCAGTAAGTACAGCAAATGGCATCCCGTGAATATTTCCACTCATTGTAGTTTCATGTGTATTGAAATCGCCATGTGCGTCAACCCAAATGATACCTGTCTTACCTTGATGAAATTTTTTCATGCCTGCTAAAGTTCCAATGGTTATTGAATGATCACCTCCAATGACAAGAGGGAAGGAATCTTTTGCTAGAGCCTTGTTAATTGCGTGTTTTAGATGTAAACAGGAATCAATAATATGAGGTAAATATCGAAGTTTGGGATTCGGATCCTCAGAATCAGTGGCTTCATCAATATCATAGCAATGTAGATTGCCATAATCTTCAATGTCATATCCTAAAGACTTGATTTTATTATGCAATCCAGCTACTCGAATAGCCATAGGACCCATATCAACACCTCTTCGTGATGCACCCAAATCCTGTGGGACTCCTATGATTGCAATTTTTGATGATTTTACCATTAAAAACTCATATTTTCACATATTATAAAATATCTTACAAGGTAATAATGGATTATAACTGAAAATAATTACCTAAGTAAAAATAAACCTTTTTGTAAACAAATTTCATTTTGAAATAGCGATTAATTATTATTCTCAGATGTGTGGGTTGGTTCGTGGAGAAGAAGAAGATCACACCCCGCATTTTGAAGACAATCCTGTTTATAATTCTCGTCCTCTCTCTTGGAGTTTATTCAGGTTTTAGGAATTCAGAAGATGATATCTTCACAAATTTAAAACTTTCAGAAATAAATGCTGAGGTTCAAGTGTATCGTGATCAGAAAGGAATCCCAACAATAATAGCTCAGGATTTAAATGATCTAATATTTGTTCAAGGATATGAATTTGCACGAGATAGATCATTCCAACTACAAATTTTTCATGCAATAGTTAATGGGGAGCTTTCAGAGATCTTTGGAAGTGATTTAATTGAAGCTGATGTTTTATTGAAAGCATTGAATTTTAAATTAATTGGAATTAAAGCAGAAGCTAGATTAGATGATTTTTATTTTGGTTTAATTCAATCATATGTTAACGGCATAAATCTTTACTTTGAGAGACATGAATTCAATCTTCCTTGGGAATTCCAAGTTCTTGGACTTGATTCAAATTTATGGGAAGTGAGTGATTCTTTAGCAGTTCAAGCATTATTATCATATAATTTTGATTTTGCAAATTTCAAACAAGAATTGGTAAGGTTACAAGTTATGCAACAAGTAGGTGTAAATCGATCTTTAGAAATATTACCAATTAATGATATTATGGTAAAACAATATCTTCAAAATGATAGTTCCTCTTATACTGATCTTAAAACTACATTTTTCGATCCACTAGCAAATCTATTTAGAAGGAGTGATTTTCAAGGATTTAGCGCGAACAGTTGGGTTTTGGCAGGCTCCCAAACAGAAACGGGAAATGCAATTATTGCTAATGACCCGCATTTAGGATTTGAAATTCCAAGTTTTTGGTATCAGATCAATTTACAATTGTCAGACAATACCTTTAACGTTCAGGGATTTGCAATACCGGGGTTCCCATTTGTTATAGTAGGGCACAATATGGATGTAGCATGGGGGATCAGTCCTTCAAATATTGACACAATAGATTTGCTTTACATTAAAAATAATAAAACTCATTATTTTTATGATGAAACTTGGAGAAAATTTGAAGTGGAAGAGGTTGATATACATATAGCAGGCCTTCCCACTTCAAAACGTGTGATATATAAAACCGAAATAGGTTCTGTTTTGAATATTACTGATGATTGGTATGTAATAAAATGGACTATGTTAGAAAATGTGGAAAGAGATCAGATGACGAGAGCGTTCTATCAGGTTAACATAGCTAAGAATATCAACAACGTACATGAAGCATTGAGATATTTAACAGCACCAAATTTGAATTTTGTTTTTGCTGATAATTCCAATAATATTGGTGCCCAAAATACGGGTCTAATCCCTGTACGAAAGATAGGATACGGATTCATTCCCAAAAATGGTAGTTCAATTACTGAAGCATGGCTTGGGTTTATTGACTATGATAATATGAGCTATCTTGAGAACCCAAATAATGGATTCATTGTAAGTACTGGAACAAAATTAGATGAAAAAAATTCAAAATCCATATCAAGTGATTTATTATCAAATTATAGGAATGAAAGAATATCCAATTTACTGGCGGATACAACAGAACTGAAAGGTGAATCTAATGTCAAACTTGGAATAGCTGATATGGAGAAAATACAGGGAGATATTAAGAATCTGGCAGCTGCAGAGATTTTACCTCTCTTAATAAGTGATATCCAAGAAGAAATAGATTTCACTTCTGACCAACATCTACAGCCGATATTGGACGAATTAGATAGTTGGGATTATAAAATGGAAAAAACGTCAGTCGCAGCGACTATTTTTGCAACATTTCGAATTTTGTTTGTTGAAGCGATTTTTTCAGATGAATTAGAAGCCCACACAATAAGGTTGGTCATCAATGATGTATTAGAACCAGTCTCAGGTATGTTAATAACTAATAAGACTGATCCTTGGTTTGATGATATTAATACATTGAATAGAACTGAAGACGCCTCAGAAATTGCTTATAATGCATTAAAATTGACAAATGAAAATCTTGAAGCTAAATTGGGAGATAATATTGAAAATTGGAAATGGGAAAAAATTCACTTAATCTCGTATAATCATGTTATGGGAGACTCAGCACCATTTTTAGGAGGATTAAATCTGGGTCCAACTGGTGTCAATGGCTCAACTTTTACTATAAATAGTTTTCAAGAAACACCAAAACTAGTTAATAATGAAATTATTTATGAAAGCACCTTTGGCCCGTCATTTAGATTAATAATGGAGGTTAATACAATTTGGAATAATGTTATTGGGATGCATGCTCCGGGAATGAGTGGACATTTGACTTCAGAACATTATGATGATGGATATGGAGAATGGCTAACTTTTACGTATACTATTTGGTTATTCAATCCAATCGATGTTGTATTAATTCAGGAATTAACTATTACTTATTCCCATGGAGAAGATAATGAGTAAAGAGTTTAATGAATCACTTATAGCCACCATCATTAGTGGATTAGGATTTATTTTTGTACTTGTATCTCCAGGGCGCGATGTTATTGCAAATTGGACCTTACTCTTAGGTTTAGCTGGAAACTTAATAATGCATGGAATTAATTCAATTTTATTATGGATTAGATCTTTAAGAGATTTTCAAGCTTATTTCTTCATGATTAAGATAATAAATTTTGCTTTCATTGTTTTAGCAATCATAGGCATGTTGCTAGGAAAATATTTGGCAATTTGGTCTCCTTTCTGGTTTTTCCCGTTTGGTTATTACGTTTTTATTGCATTTGCGATTATTTACACACTCTATTTTGATCTGGGTCAACTCTACACAATTTATTTATTGATCCGGATAGATGCAGCAAGAAAATCCTATTGCCTTAATTGTCGATTTGTATTGAATCCAAAATGGAGTTATTGCCCAATCTGTGGTACTGTTAAGAAAAATAAAAGTTGACATTATTAATTATTTGTCAAATTTTTAGTGAAATCAGTCTAGGTAATAAAATCTCTACGATGCAATATACTCCTCAAATCTGATTGAATCATCCAGAATATTATCGTCTAATAATACCATAATTTCAAGCTAATAACTTATTGTTATAATTTACCTTTTTAATCTGTAATACTTCATTTTCATCGTGGTTAAATCTAATACTACTTCAAAGAAGCAAGTTGAGGATAAAAACCAAGGATATCAAAAAGTCGTATCTAAAGAAAACATCCCGAATGTGTCAAATGTTTTGATCGTGGGTGATTCTGAAACTTCTCTACTTTTATCCTATAATTTACAAAATGTTGCAAGGTTTTCAAGAATAATTCACGTACGAAATCCTTCAGATGCACTTACAATGCTCATGATAGATAATTTTTCAGTCGCCATTATTGATCATGATACGAATACTTTGGATACAATTAATTTATCTAGAATTATAAAAATCAATCAACCATTGTGTAGAACGATATCCATTACCCAAAACCCCAATAAGAAATTAATATTCGATTTAATTAATTTTGGATTTATCGATTCGTACATGAAATTACCAATAGATGATTTCTCTGCACAGAGTATAATATTAGAACAACAGGCGAGATATGAAATCAATCAAACTCTTCAACAATTTATTATAAACCCCCCTAAATTTTCTCCAGCTTATTACTTGAAAGCAGAGCCAACATTTTCTAAAATCAGTGATATTCAATTTGAATTGGTTGGGTTAGTAATTTCATATGAGACCTTAACTCGTTATGTGTATTTTAGGAGAGATTACTTGAGTACTGATGAAATACTTCTTTCGGGTTATTTATCAGCAATTACTATATTAGGCAAAACTTTGTTTTCCACTTCAAGTATTGATTCTATTGATTTTGGAGGCGTTTCTGCATTATTTCATTCGCATAGAAATTTACATTTTGCGTTTTTCCTAGAAAAGCTATCGAAATCAAATTATTCATTAGCTGAACAGTTTTTAGAAGAATTAGCACGGGAAATTGAATTTGAATTTTCAGAAATTCTTATATCTGGTGAAATGTTAGAAATTGAACATTCAAGGAAAATTAAAAAAAGTATTGAAAATTTAATTTCACATATCTCCAATATACGAGGGGGAAAAATTACATCGCAAAAGCCAATGGTGCTATCATTTGGAATCCAATACCTAAATATTTCAGTCATGTTGAACAGTTTATCTTCAAAATTCGAAATTCATCATTTCGATATTGAATCTGATGCGTATGAATTTCTCTATCGAAATAATGTAGATGTTGTTTTGGTTTCACCGATAATCACACAGAAGAGTTCTAATCTAGGCTTTGCAGCTAGAGTTTTGGAAATTTCTCCGAAAATACAAATAATTGGAATTAACTATAGATATAGCATAACCCAATTAGTGAAGATACTGAATTCAGGGGTCATTGGATATGTGATATCCCCCCGCATTCCACTAGCTGATTTCTCTGATTTAATTGAAAAAACATATGAGAGTGTACACACCATTGATTTAGATTCGAATTTAGGTGTTAAACAACGAGTATTGATGAGCTACGAACCTCATATTCAAAAATCTCTTCTCAGAAAAGATCAATTAACATATAATAGAATGAGAAAACCAGAACTATTTGGTATCTTTATTGCTAGGGATAGTTTCCCATACTATTCTAAATATTTCTATGATGAAAGCGTTTCAGAATCATTTGATGATCTATTATTTGCAGGATTTATTTCATCACTGGATACATTCTCAAAAGAAATGTTTGAATCTACGGAACCCTATTCAGGTATTATTTTAGGAAATGCATCTCTAATAACATTTAATTATTTTGACTTTTCTTTTGCATTTTTTACTGGTAATATTGATGAACTCAATTATCCTTTCGTTAAGAAGCATTTATCAGAGATCGTCCATTACCTATTTGACCTAATCTCAAATGCTGATTTAGAAGATCCATTTGCATATGATGTATATGTGCCAAATAAGATAGAACAAGCATTAGTTGAATTATTTATGGTGTTTTCATCGTTAAGCTTTAATTAAATTATAGAAAATTTATAATCTACTTAGCGGTGGTTTCGCTTTAATTCTACAAGTTTCGAGAAAATCAAGAAGTCCTACATCTTTTTCATGGCGTTGAGCAGTTATTATTGCATTTCTGCCTCTTTTGGCAACTTTATAATTGGGTACTTTAGCACAAATTTCAGCGATGTTAGAGTAAGCATCTCGTCTAATTGGGGGATAGGAATTATTGGCAGCTTTTAGTAATTGAGACATAATTTTATTTAATGATTTTTGGATACCAGGCGTTTGTTCTTTCGAGGTTGATATCTTTTTTACACTAGCTTTGATAGCACCATTTATCGAAGTTCGAACTGCAGAATCATCATTCTCAAAGTCAGAATATAAGAGTTCCAAAATATCACTTACAAGGAGTTTGCGGGTTGAAGCAATTGATTCTAATGCTTGATAATATGTTGAACGAATTTCATCTGACATTCCTTTTTTGCGAATTTCTTTTTTAATTAAATTGACAAATAATTCAGCAGCAGGTCGGTGATTTATTAGCAAATAATTCAAGATATCAACAGCTTCAGATCTCACTGTTCTATCTTCATCTGATAAAACAATCATAGTTATGTGAACCATTTGTTCATTCAAATCTTTTCTATTTTTCGAAGCAACAAATAAACCGTTCAAGGTTGATAATCTAACTTGCCAATCATCATCATTCAACAATGGCTTCAATTCTTCAAATATGTTATCAGATAACTGTCGACTAGCTGCAGCAACATGACCCAAAGCCTCAATAGCCGCAAGCTGAACCCTAAGTGAGAGATCATTTCTCGCTTCTGAAATTCTTCTATGAACCGCTCGCGCAAGACCCGAGTCACTTGATACTCCAACTCCAACCGCGTGAATAGCGTTTACTCTTACCATCTCATCTTGATGTTTGATATTTTTTTCCGCAATATAATAAATTTTTTCGCTTAAAGAAGGGGTGGCTAAAGGGATTATTGCCATTACTTTCAATATATCTGCTTGTACAATTGGGTTGGTAGTATCCGCATACATCTTCAAAAGATTGAAAAGCTCTTGATGTCTACTCGGATCCTGTTTAGCGATTGCTTCCAAGACATCCAAGGCACCGATTTTCGCTTCATCTGCCAATACATGGAATTGGTCAATTAAGAAGACAAATATATCATCTATCAATTCAGGATGATTGATAACATCTTTGGCGAGAGCTTCGTAGGCTAAAATTTGAATTTTAGTGGATTCATCATTCACACCAGACATAATGTAATTCAAAACTTCCTTGTCTCTTCCTGCACCGTATTCAGCTAGATTTGTTAAAACCATAAAATAATCTTTTCGAATTTTTTCATCTGGATTTACGATACCAATTGAAATTACATCTAGTAAATCTTCTGATAAATAAGAATTTGCCCTTAATAAAGCACGAATTCCTTGTAGAAGATTATCTAAATGTTGTGTTTTACCTTGTTCTAACTGAGTTCCTAATATACTAATTGCCATAGTTCCAATTTCATCACTTTCTTTAGCAATACGATTTAGAAATCTTGTAATTGCATTCTTAGAACCTTCATGAGTAGTACTCAAAAATATTCTGATAATATAAGCGAGTACGAACATACGATATTCCGGTTCTTCAATTATTAATCGTTGAAGAGCTAGACTTGTGTCCCAACTTACTACAGAATCTGGGTCATTAATTTTTTCTGAAAAAGCAATGATTGCTTCTTCTTTTTGTTGTCCCTCTAGAAATTTTAGGATGTTACTCATTGCTCGAACTGCATAGATACGAGAACCAATTACTTCGGAATTGAATGCTTTGTTCACAAGCTCAAAGTAATCTACTTCAAATTTTTTCATTCGTTTTGTTATGGTAACAGTCACTTGTGCTGCAGCGATTTGGACTTGAGGTGAACCTGTAGTGAAAGATTCCATCAAAATCGATTTGAAATTTATAGCTTTGGAAACATCTTTGTTGATGATTTTATTTATTTCTAAAAGAAGATTTTCGACAGATGAATCAGAGGTTAATTTGTTATAAATATATAAATAACCAGTAGTATCATCTCCGTAAAATTTAGGAACTTCTTTAATCAGTCTTCTTTCTGCAGCTTCAGGTGGTCTTCGATAGATAAGTAAAGCTGTAGAAATTAATACTAGATTTTGAATAATTAAAATACTAACCGTAAGAATTCTTGCCTCATTAAGACCAGCTTCAGATAATACACCTGAGCCACTTGGTTGGCTTACAAGGACTTCTAATGCAGAAGATAATATAACTCCAAAGAATACAAATATTGGTAAGAAAATTTGAAACGCATCAACCTTAAAACCTCCTTCAGACCATACTTCTTTCATTTCCTTGGTTGAACCTCGACCTTTATTAAACAATGTCAAAAATAATAAAGGTCCCGTAATACCAACCGTTGCTCTTTCATTTATATCCAAAGCGTTAATAATACTAAAAATACCAAAAATTGCAGTTGTTACTAAAGCCTGTATAGCAATGATTACTAGTAAAAATCCACCAACTTCAAATTTCAATTCTCTAACATTTATTTTTGGTCCACCGAGTTTCTTCAGATCCCGAATTGGTTTTCTAAGCAATCGAAGTCGGATTAAATCCTCCCCTATCCCCGCACCTGCTAGTGCACCCAGAGATATTAATGGTAAAATGATAGCAATTAAAAATATAGTTAATTGAAAATTACGATCTACCAGGTTATAAATTATGATATATGGGATGACATATGAAAGAAAATACGCGATAACCGCGGCAATAAAAGGAGATTTTACCCTTTCTCGGATACTTTCAAGCATTTTTTCAATTGGAAACTCAGCAGGTATTGAGCTCCCTTCACCTGGTTTTGCCAAAAATATATATTGAAAAAATGGAAAAATTAAAAGAAATCCAACTATAACGAAAGTTAGAATTTTCCCAAATCGGGTTGCTTCTGTACCAGAGAAGATTTCAAGTAGGATAACGATTAATCCATTGTAGCCTATGGTAATAAAACTTGCAAATAGAAAAATGCTGATTAATTTCTTTTTTGAAATATCGAATAAGGATGTTGCACCTTCAGTTTGTTTTATTTCATTTGCTGCGAAATTAAATGCAGCTATCGCAATAAAAGTACCAACTATAAGCAGAAAGACCAATTGAACATCTGGATTAATGAATGTCTCATTTTCGTCACTAGTAACTAATAACAAATAAATTGTAAGTAGTACAATTGCAATGAATGAACTAACTCTAGGAGAGGAAATTGATACCATATTATACAAAAAAGGGGATTCATTTTATTCTCAAAAAGGTTATTAATTATATTTGCATTAACACTTCAAATTAAAGTTTACTCGCCAAATTATACTGCAATGTAGATTTAACAATCAAAAGCATATTACTAGCAAATATTTAAATTCAATCGTTTATCGAGTTGTATGTTATAATGGCTTCAAATGAATTTTTTTTTGATTTTGAGCCTAAATATTTTGAATTACCCAACGCCGTCGCGGAAATATTAAATGATGTCACCTTTGAGAATTTAGGTGAACTAGCAAAATTAGATGAAATAGAAGGATTAACAATTATTAGATATGATGGAAAACAACCACTCATTTTTTCTCCCGTTGAATCCAGATTTAATTATTTGAAGACTTTGGGCAAAATTATCACTTCCCTCGAACCTTCATCTTATTTCAAAGATCTTTCCAAAAATTTTGAATATAAAGGAACAGGACACCTAAGTTTTGACGATTTTGACTTATTTCTGATAAAAATTGCGAAAAATCTTTTACTTGTGATAATGGCGAATGACCCCTCTAGTAGATTATTTCGAATTGCACAGACATTTGGTGATGAATTATTTGAAATTTTTCATCAATTTGAAGTTCATTCTAAAGGAGATGAAACTAGCTTAACTCAAGAAATTTCATCTGAACCAGAACCCCCTTCCTTTAAAAGATTTCAATTTTCATCCCACGATAACAAAGACAAACCGAATAAAATCAGAATACCAACCAAAAATCAACTTAAAGATAGTTTAAGAGAGAGACTAAATAATATGAAAGATAAACAAAAATAAATCATTGATTTCACAATTTGTCTAATAATCTTCTTATTTCAAGTCGATTTAATTTCCCAAGCGAATTCCTTGGAAATTCTTTTACAAAATAAATCTTTTTAGGAATTTTATAAGGAGCTAAATTTTCTTTACAACTACTAATAATTATTTCTTCTAAATTCATATCATTATCAGTTTGGACTAATACAATTGGAATTTGCCCCCATTTTATATCATCAATCCCAATTACACAAGCATCCTGAACCCGCTCAATACTTTTAATGTAAGTTTCAATTTCAGAAGGATAAATATTTTCACCGCCTGATATAATCAAATCTACTCTCCTTTGTAAAATAAAAATATCACCATCGTCATCAATATAACCAATATCACCAGTATAAAATCCCATGTCAGTAAATTTATCTGAAGAAACATTGTAATAACCATCAATAACTGAGGATCCGGTTATTACCAGTTCACCAACCTGACCGTTATCACAGAGGAGACCATTTTCATTAATTATTTTTACCTCAATTCCTTGCAATGATTTTCCAACCGATAAGGGCTTTTTGTAAACAGTTGAAGATAATGCAGTAGCTACTTGTGAAACAGATTCAGTCATACCATAAGTAATGGCGATTTGAAGATTTAATTTAAGACAAGATTCTGTAAGCGAGATATCTATCCTATCTCCGCCCAATAAAATCAATCTTAATTTTGACAATTCATTTGACGATTTATCTTTCTTAAGCAGCCTACGAAGCATATTTGGTACCAATGAAATAATTGTGATGTTATATTTATTAATTCGATCAATAATTCTATTAATATTAAACTCGTAGTCGAGAAAAATGGTCGTTCCATTAATACAGGACCTGAATATGATCGACAATCCACCCACATGATATAGTGGTAAAGTTAGCATCCAAATGTCATTTTTATCTATTCCAAGTCGTTCAGCTGAACCTTGAGAATTAGCCCAAATATTTGAAAATTTAATTGTTGCAGGTTTTGGTTTACCAGTGGTTCCAGAAGTATAAATCAATGATTGTATTTTATTTGGATCCAAGCTGTTTTTAAAATGAGACCCTATGTTTTTATTTTGTAAGGAACTGAACTTGACGTAATCAGCAAAATGATCAACTGAATAAAATGTCAAATTATCAAAATAATTATTATTCAAAGCTAGTTTTGTTTTTTCAGATACGATAACCTTCGAAATGTTTACTGTCTCAAATTGCCATTTAATTTCTTTAGATGTCAATCGAGTGTTAATCATCACAGGAATTGCATCTAAGAAGGTAAATGCATGAATTACTATAACATAATCTATTCTGTTTTCAAGCAAAATCGCAATTTTTTCTGCTTTGTTAGGTTTTAGATTTTCCTCAATTGAGATTTTAATATTTATTACTTTTAGTAATAAATCAGAATAAGAAATTGCTTCGCGATCTGTTAATATAGCTGTATGATCTCCATATACTTTGACAGCATTGACTAGCCAATTTTCCAATATATCACATCAGTACAGATTTTATGTATCGAACAATGTATCATCTACTTTCAATTGTAAAAATATAGTGTTTCAAAAAAAGGATAAAACAATATCTTGTTAGAATTGATTAATTTTAGAACTTTTACATTTTTAGGGTAAAATAAAACCAAGAGAAAATAATAAACTGAAATACAATCCTAGCTTAGCTGTATCAGCTAATACGATATTCAATTTTGGTCCATCAATTGTTCCACTTAACGCTGAATATAATCTATAACTCAGAGGAATCGTTAGAAATGGTAGCAAGATAAATTCAGATAGATCAAAATTGATATATAAAAAGACTAAATCAAGATAAGATAATAAAAAGAGTAATTGAAAATATTTTCGAGTGTTCTTACGTCCCAAAATTACAGCCAATGTTCTCTTTCCGGTTTTCGCATCAGTATCAATGTCCCTATAATTATTTACAACCAATATTGCAGTTATAAGGAATCCAGATGGAAGAGAACTCCAGATGGCAATACTATCGAATTGATCAACTTGCACGAAATAAGTACCATTTACTGCAAGTAACCCAAAAAATACGAAAACAAAAATATCTCCAAATCCGTGATAACCATAAGAAACCCGTAGTCCACTATAAGCCATAAGACTAGCGATAGACATAATTCCAATTATCAGAATAACAATTCCTCCAATCCAAATGAGATAAAGACCATTGAGAACTGATAGTAAGAGAACTCCCATGAGTCCGGAAATTAATTCTCGTGGACTTAATAAACCACTTGCAGTTACTCTAATCGGACCAATCCTATCAATTGGATCAGTCCCTTTTTTAAAATCGTAATAATCATTTGCCATATTGGCTGCAATTTGTAAAAGCAAGGCACCAAGGATACATGAAAGTGCAGGTAAAATTTTGAAACTGTCAGAATATTGTGCAAGGGCAGAACCAACCAAAACAGGAGTAATAGCAGCGGGTAATGTTTTTGGTCTGCTGGCCATTATCCATATATTAAATTTTGATTGCGAAATCATTTATGGTCTCCAAGGAAATTTTTTGAAGTCTGGAGTGCGTTTTTCATTAAAGGCATTTCGCCCTTCTTGACCTTCTTCGGTCATATAAAATAACTGAGTTGTGTGTCCACCAAATAATTGCATCCCCAACTGCCCATCTACATCAGCATTTAAAGCGGCCTTCATAGTTTTAATTGCAAATGGACTCATCGTTAAAATTTCATTCGCCCATTCTATTCCTTCTGGTTCTAATTTATCAATTGGTACTATTTTATTCACCATTCCCATATCCATTGCTTCTTTTGCATTATATTGCCTACAGAGATACCAAATCTCCCTAGCTTTTTTCTGCCCGACCATTCTTGCAAGATAACCTGCACCTAATCCGGCATCGAAACTTCCTACCTTGGGTCCGGTTTGACCAAATATAGCATTATCTGCAGCAATTGTAAGGTCAGAAATGATATGTAGAATATGACCACCGCCTATAGCATATCCAGCTACAAGTGCAATTACTGGTTTTGGCATGAAACGAATTACTCTTTGGAGTTCCAAAACATTAAGGCGAGCTCGTTTACCACCTTTGTCCAAGTAACCTGCATCACCTCGAATTGATTGATCACCACCACTCGAAAAGGCGTATTTTCCATCTTTTGGAGAAGGACCATTACCTGTGAATAGAACAACACCTATTGTATCATCATACCAGGCATTCATGAATGCTTCAATCAATTCATCATTGGTAAGGGGGGTAAAGGCATTACGCTTTTCGGGTCTGTTAAATGCAATTCTAGCAATTCCATCAACTTTATGAAAGGTTATTTCCTCGTATTCCTTAACCTCTTTCCAATCAACTATTGATCGATCAATATAATTATTCACAATTCATTCTTCAAAAAGGAATTTTTATTTTTGGAGGTCGGTTACAATATATCTGTAAACTAACAAATTAAAGCAAATAATTCTTCATCATGATCAATTTCTTCTATAATCTTACAATTATTAAGAATTCACGTTCAGCAACCCTATATTTGATGTCGCCATCACATCCCCCTCTTTGTTTTTACACAAAAAAGATTCTGTTGAAATAGGTTCTATTCTTAAAGAATGGTGCTTCCTTCTGCTTCTCATCCTACTGGGATCAACAAAGTCAGATTTCCCGTGATATTTAACCACTAGCTGATCATTTTCAATCCGTGGATTGAGGTACTAGCGTTCCTGTTTTTTAAAAACAGGGTAGGACAACCATTATGGATAACCACTGGTGTTTCGGTACGCTTCTATCTTTTCCGTATATCTTCCTTGAGAAGAAATGACAGGTAGATACTTACCTAGTCCTCTTACACCTCTAGTTACAAAGGTAGTAAGTTGTATATGTACAATCTTTAGAATGTATCAATGAAGATTATTCATATAGTATTTAAATAACTGAAACAAAATTTGTAAAGTTATCTAGAATTTCCATCATGTAATTATTGTTTGAATTTTGAAATTTTGAGCCACCATTTCAATACTCGCATGACTTTGAGTGTTATCCATCTTGAGGGAGCTTCTGGATGTTCCATTATAAACCAACTTTCACCTGTATGTAATTTGTCCAAATACCAAAGTCCATCTTTTTCTCGAAGTTTAATTAAATCAATCGCAGAGTTAAATCTAACATCGTATGGATGGTTTATTGATTGGAAATAATCCAACGCAGACAACACATCATAATGCCAATGTTGAGGATGAACTAAATCTAAAAATTTCATGTCTTCTATCTCTGTAGTCTTAAGGGATAAAAATAAATTATGACTAAGTAAGAATTCTTGGCCTTCTGATTGTAATTTATTTATTAAAGATAAATGTTCTTTTTTTACTCTAGAAAATTCTCTTAATGCCTCTAGAACGAGTAATGTTGTATGAAATGAAGAATTTTTAGCTTCCTCACTCCATTTACAATTCCATCCAAAATCATCCATTTGAGATTCTATTATAAATTCAAAAATCGCTTCTCGTTTTTTGTCGATCATACGAAAGTATGAGGTTGCCGCTAAAACTAAAGCAGAAATACAGACTTCATTGTGAATTATTTCGGATGGATAACTTATTCCCCCATTTTTTTGTAATCCATTGAGAAGTAATTTTGCTGCTTTTATTGCTCGTTGATTATCCCTTTCCAAACCCAATCTTCTAAGGATTGTTATTGTCCATAATGTTGATGTAAATTCAGGATCCACATGGGTGTTAGCCCAAGTTCCATTGGATTCTTGTAAATCAAGTAATTGTTTCCCCCAACCCTCAATTTCAATATACATTCTATTTAGTCGGATATCTTCTTTACTGCCTTCAAGTAAATCCTGTAATGTTTGGTATCTGATTGACGGGTCTCCGCTCATTAACCAATCATAAAGAGCGTCGTACATCGTAAAACTACCTTTTTTATTAACTGATATTAATTTTTGTTCAGCTTTCATTTTTCAATGATAAGTATTTTTGAATACCTTTTCTAAAAGTTATAAAAATAAATACTTCAAGAGTTTTTGCTTGAATGCAAGTTTCCAATTTCCAATTTTAATAAATTACATGGGGAGGTTTCTTATATATGCATCGACATACTTAGTTTTATGAAATTCCAGTATTTGATTGTGTTTTTATTAACTTCTTTTTTAATTTCATCCGCATCAGGTGGTGTGATTATTTATTGGACACATGAGTTTCAAGTAGGAGATACATTTGACATGGAGCTTGTAGATCTTAAACTAAATGGACCCAATAGTTTTGAAGCAGATTTTCCTGGTACAAATTATTCTGCCACTCCCAGTGACATTGGATTAATTGTATCAAATATGATTATGGAGATAACTGCTGCCAATCTCTCAACCTCACTATCAAATAGACATGATAGATTACAATTGAATCAATCTTCTCAGGGTATTAATTTTGAATACTCAGTTGAATCGATTCTTTCATATCAACCTGACTTTGCTAAATGGTATTTTTATAAAACTGCCTTGCGTCCAACTTATGTAATTTACAATGACTGGAACTGGCAAAAAAACCAAGTTACTAATGATTGGGGGGGTTCGGGTTATAATGTCCTTAATTTATCGTGGACGGAAACAGTTGACATCTTTACAATTGCATATGAAGTTGATCGATTGGGACAATTCGAAAATTATCAAGAATACCATATGGAAAAAGTTGAAGAGGGTTATTTCAAAAACACAGGAATTATAGCATACTTTAACTTATTTGTTGATATAATTCAAGATAAGAAACCATTACAATATGAAATATTAATTGCAAACACACAATGTGATATTGATGAATGTCTATCGCGTAGAGGTTTCCTTGAAGCTTCTTTGAATAATACCAAATCAGAAAATGAGGACAATCAGCTTTTACCTTCTTTTTCTCCAGGTTTATCAAGATCTATTATATTTGTTCTAATTTTTTCTGCATCCCTCACATTGGGAGTTCTAGTTCTAATAAGAAAAAATAAATAATATCTATTTGTTTTGGTAAAACTGACACGTTCTTCTAGTTTACCTAATAAATCAATTGTTACAAAAAAGATTTATCAATTAGTGTATAATCAATGTTATGTGGAAGAATTTCTGTCTGAAAATGAAGAGATTAGAAAACTGGCAATTGAAAGGCTGAAAGAACGCTTAGAGGCTAGTCCTAATGATCTCTTAGAACAAATACCGGGACTGCTTGGAACAATTGACAAATCTATTGATCCTTTTGTTTCACTACAGATTGCTTCAATTGTATCGGAGTTATTCACAAACAACCCCAACGTAATATCCGTAAATTTTGATCAAGTTATTAATACAATATCTATATTAGCAGATAATGAACTTGCAAATGATGAAGATCTATTAACAGGTACTACAATAAATTTACTCACACCTTTACAAAATTCTTTAAAGTTGGAAGATAATCTTCTCAAATCCTTTCCCACTTTGATCAAATTAATGGGTAAACAAAGTTCCATTAAATGGTCTGCATATTCCCCTCTTGCTAACATTCTAATGACAAACCCCGTTATTGCAATACCCTATGCAGAAGATCTTCTTGATGTAATAGAACATTTTCCGCAATTATTAATGATATTACCTAATCTTTATACTTCAAAACCAGAGGCTTTTCAATCTAAAGTAGATACTTTAATGAAATTATATAAATCTCAACCTGATCAACAATTGAGTATAATTGGAATAATTGGTGATATCGCTGGTGAAAAACAAAATCTAATCATCCCTTATATCACGAATATATTACCAGGATTGAACTCGCCTATGGTATCTTACCAAGTAATGTCAATCTTGTCAAGTATTGCCACTTCAGACCCGATGGAAGTTTATCCTTATGTCGAACAAATTAAAGAGGCCGTAATCCTTCAACCAGCAACTATGATAGAAGGTGCAAATACTCTGAGTCTAATTGCTCGAGTCTCAGATCATTTGGCAACTGAAATTTTACCAGTCCTTTTTGATTGGCTTGATAAAGCAAACCAAACTTCAATCCCACTAGTATTAGCAGAAATTAGAAATATTGCTGAAATGAATAAGGATCTCCTTGATCCATATATGGATAAAGTTCGAAGTTTCCTTGATAATCCACAAGAAGCCATTCGGGATCAGGCAAATTTGATAGTTAATATAATTGAAGGACGAGATTTGATATCCCTTTCCAGTCAAATTGATGAACAAAATGCAAAAATCAGTGAAATAGTTAATTCTCTTGATGATCTGAGAGTCTATTTTGATGAAAATCTGGATTTACTGAAAGAATTCATTGCTGAAATTGCAAAAAAACTTCCAATTCCTGTCACTTTCTCAACAGAAGGTAGAATTCGGAAAACATTATTATTACATTTTATGTGTCAAATACAAACCGATCGTTGTCTGTATCCAGAAGATCGAACATTTACTACTGAGACAAAAATCATTAATCGGTGGTTAAAAATTGCTTTTTCAACTGTAAAACTAGGCAAAGCGGTATTAATACCACCTAGTCCTGGAGATGCAATAAAAGCAGTTAAAGAAGCATACGACTCTTATAAAAACAATGATGATCAAGATTTCTTGGAATTTATTAAACAACCGTTTCTGACCTCAGCAGAACAGGACAGTTTAATTGAACAACTGAAGGAAGCTAATTTCTTTGGAGTATTTGTTTATGATTCTAGTCAAGCAGGTTGGAATTGTATTATGTGCAATCCTAAATCATAAATCCAATTTTGAAAATATTAATAGAGGAAAAATTCATCTACCTTTTTAAATCCTAAACTTATGAATAATCCAAGTGACGGTCTGTTAGAGGCCAATATATCTGCTTGTAATTTGTCATAATCATCTTTATTTTTCAACCATGTAACTATATGGCTCATGAATGCTGTTGATAATCCTTTTCCTCTTGCTGTATGGAGAATACCGATTCCTGCAATTGCGGCAGTTTTTATGGATTGTTCCTCTTTGAAAGATAAGATTACATATCCAGCAGGTTTACCGTAACGATAGGCAATAAAACTAGCTTTGCTGAAATGTTCCCGAATTACTATTTCAGTCATTTCTTCATAAGGATCAACTGAGGTAATAGCGACATCATTGAATATTGTTACAAAATCTTTGGTTTGTTTATCATCTGTGGAATCATACTCTATGATAGATAATTGCTTCAAGGAAATAGAGATCTTCTTTTGACGTTTTTCTAAATTTAGCTGAATTGTTTCTAAATCAGTTTCATACACCAAATAATGATATCGGGAGGCGATATCGGTATATGCTTTGCTTAGTGATCGTAGGTCTTTGTTTATTAATTTGTAAAGAGAAATGAGATTCTGTTTCACCAAATCATTTTGCGAAACAGATAAATAAATTTTTTCAGAAGTGATTTGCGTTATATATTTTATTGGGATCAAAATTTCATTATGGTGGATGATGTGGAAAGGATCAAATAAATTTGCCAAATTAGAACCAGAAATTACTAGAGTTTTTGCACCATCACTATGAAAAAGAATGTCAATAACACGGCCAACATCTTCATTATTTTCATCAAGAACTTTTATTTTTCTGAGTTTGGAAAATTGGTAAACCTTGTCTTCTGGTTGCCAACCTGTAAATGTTTTGGCTAATAGATGTTCAGGTTTTGTGAGTAAAATTAATTTATCAGCTGTAATTTCATTGTCAATATGTTCCTTTGGAACAATAGGATCAACATCATTTTTTAATTTTAAGGCTTCCAATTTTTCTTCGATAAAGCTTCCGTGTATGATAAATGAATTCAAAGACCAGTCATCTTTGTTAAGTAATATATCTCCAACATGCCCAATTTTTTTGTTATTTACATCCCGCACAGTATATTTACAAAGTTGTGAGAAGAATACTCCTTCTTCCATCCTCATAAATTATCTTTTTTTGGTTAGTATTTAAGATGTTGGCTAAATTAAGGAATTTTTATAATGTCAGCTAAGGATGTTAATAGAAAATCAGTATAGCGAGTCTTTTTTATTTTTTCCGATCTATTCAACAAGCCAATTAATTGACCCATCTGCTTTGGTAGTTCAATGTCATAGTAAATATCATCGCCAATAAATAAATTATTTCTGGAATTCACATTTTTCTGATTAAGATCAAATCTGTACATTCCAATTCCTGAGGGTAAATTTCATAGCCATTTTTGACGAACATATCTGATAAATTTTTGTTATTTAAGTAAGGTTCTGTTGGATAAATTAGAGTATTGAACATATCAAATGTGATACTTTTGATATCAAAATCATCCGTAATAATATGATTCAGAATTACCTTTTTTGCATTGTCAATTAACGAGGCTTATTTGTTTTAAATTTACATAACTGTTGAATGGATAAGATACCCGTTAAAGCAATTTCTGTTACTGAAGCTAGGCAGAGGTTATCTAAACTAAAACCATTTTTAACAAAATTAAAAAAACTTTACGTTGAGTTAGTTGAATTAGAAAATGAACTAAGCATGATTAAATCTGATGAGGATTTAGGTAATTTACTCAATGCAAGAAAAAATATGACAATGAAAGAAGATGAACTAATTGATATTCAAGACAAATTTCGTGAAAATGATTGTGTAATCAAAGATGCAGGGACAGGACTAATAGATTTTATTGGAATAAGAAAAGGAAAAGCAGTTTGGTTATGTTTCCAGGAAGGAGAAGAAGAACTATCCTATTTTCATGAATGGAATGCAGGATACACAGGAAGAAAACGAATAGATTTCCATTAAGAGTAGGTATTAAAGTTATATCGATGTATTCATCGAATTTAATCGATAACGATGAATATCGATTAAATCATCGATCTATACTTAAAAATACAACTATACTTCTCGAAGTAGCAATTTAAATAGGAAGCTTGAATAAAACTTTTCTTACTGAATTACTTTTCTAAATCTAATTCCAACATGGTCCAATTGGAAGGTTTCAATCCAATGTTCATGAAATATTTCAATAAATCGGTATCATTATTGTCAACTCGAGTACGTATTTTGGTTATTCCCAAACCGCGATATTGTTCAATCAGTTCAGCACCTAGTGTGCTACCGATATTTTGACTACGGAAGTCAGGATGAACTCCCACCATACCAATAGTACCAATTGTCTCAAGCTCACCGAAAGATCCTTTGTCCGAACTACCTAAAATAAATCCAATAAATTTACCGTCTTTTTTAACACCCAAACAAAATGGTTGACCATTTTCAATTCTAGATTCTAGATCATCTGGATCAGGACTGATCATTCCCGTTATCATTTCGTAAATTTCAATAATTTTAGGTATATCATCTACATCAAGTGGCCTAATGTCAAAACCCATTTTGTATCATTTGTTCAGTAAATGATTTCTAATTAAACATAAGGAAGCATGAAATTTTATATGATTTAATTGCATGTTAATATTATAAAGGAGAGTTCTGGCTCAGTTTATAGAATGCATAATATTATTATTTGAAATGATTTTATTTTGATTATATTTTCAGTTATTAAATAAAAAGAATTTATTTATAATTTGAATTATGTTAATTAGGTTGAGGTCCCTGGACTAAAAACACAACCTACATTAGACACTGCAGCACATCCGCCATCAACACCAACGAACCATTCCATAGTCATTAGTTCAAAAATTGACATTCTTGCATCCGATTTAACTACTAAATTTCCATCAGTATCATATATTGGCCCTGTAAATGGTTCAAACCCAACATTAACTTCACTCATTTGAGCTAATCTTGTCATTACTAGTTCATATACACTTAAAGTACCATCACTTCCTCCGAGCAAAGCATCAGTTACATTGACAGCTTTTAGATCGTCAACAAAAAGAGGATTAATTGGCACATCAAATGCTCCACCCAATTCGACTGCACCTTCCTTTAATAGACCCAGTACATCAACATTCGCCAGATTCTTATTTGTATAATCACCTAGGAATACTTTTTGTAAAGCATCTTCATAGATGACATCCCAATGTACTAATTGACCAGATATAGTAGCATCTGGTACTAATTCTTGCATGGGAGAGTAGTGGGAGAACCCAGCAGCACCAGCAGCACTTGCGGCTTGTAATACTGATTCCGAATCTTCCGTAAATGCAAGAATATCTGCACCAATACCAGGATCTAGTAGTTCGGTTGCTGCGGCTGTAGCTAGCCCTGGATCATACCATGAGCTTATCCATCTAACATGTGTTGTTACATCAGGATTAACTGCCATAGCACCTAAATGAAATGCGTCTATGTGTCTAACCAATTCTGGAATTTCAAATGATCCGACATACCCTAGTTGATTTGTTTGTGTTAATGCGCCAGCCATTAATCCGTTCAAGTAGTATAATTGATAGAAATCCGCGAAAAGAGTACCAACATTTGCACTCCTCATAAATCCTGAAATATGGAAAAATATAGTATCTGGCCATCTTTCACCAGCGAGAATCGTGTTTGCCATGTAATCAAATGATGTGGTAAAAATGACATCCGCACCCCAATCCTCTATTAAAAATTCAATACTTGTTATTGTATCTGCAACTGCTACGCTTTCTAAGAAATTAGTTTCCAACCAATCATATTTTTCATCTAAAGCCACTCTTGCGTTGTCATGTGCATTTGTCCATCCAAGATCTCCAATGGGACCAACATAGATGAACCCAGCCTTCAATTTTCCAGATACTGCAGTTGAGTCCTCATCATCCGCAGTAAACTGTGTTGTACCATATCCAATACCAGCACCTATAATCAATGCAATGACCACAGTTCCAATTAAAATGTTTTGAGCATACATACCTTCTGACATTATTGTATTTCCTCTGTTTTTACTTTGTTTATTTATCCTATAAACTCAGAAGTAAAATTAATTTCTGAGTGTAATAGGTGTTTACCGAAGTTTCTCTTCAATATTTAAGAGATATTGGCTTGTAACTTTCGTTTTGTAACTTTTCGATGTTTATCTGTAACTTAAGCCATGAAGAATTTATATAGTCAACAATTTAGATAAAAATAAATCGTTGAAACAATGACTCTTAAATTTCAATCCTCGATAAATGGTACCGTTAGTGCCGATGGAGCACCTATTACACGTTTTACCTTAGAACGACTAAGTAAAACACTCCAAATTACTAAAAATAATAATGTAGCAACAAAAGGAAGCATATTAAGGAATTCTATCGGAATTGTAACCGTGCGGCCAAATAAATTAACTCCGGCCTGGAATCTAAATTGATAGACATAAAAGAAACCAAAGATATAGGATCCAAATACAGCCAATATGGGATGCCATAGAGCTACAATCACTAAGGCAATAACAATCCAACCTCGTGAACTTGTCATGCCTTCAGCCCAAAACCCCTGCCATACAATGGACAAATATCCGCCCCCTAATCCAGCCATTGCTCCACCGAATATCACGCTGATATAACGTACTTGTTTGACATTTACCCCTTGATTACTTGCGGCTGCAGGATTCTCACCTGTTGTTCTCACAATTATCCCGAATTTTGTACGAAATAGTACGAACCATACAGCGATTACGAGCAGATAAGATAAGTAGACAATAATATTTTGATTAAAAAATACATCCCCTACGAATGGTATACGATTTAATATTGGAATCTTAAGAGAATCTACTGAATTTACCTTATTTGATTTACCAACGGCATTTTGACCAAATAGACCACTTAAACCAGTCCCAAAGAAAGTCAGTCCAATCCCTGATACTATCTGATTCCGATTAAATGTGATAGTCAGAATAGCGTGTATTGAGGCTATTATCATTCCAATCACTATTCCTGCAAATAGACCGATGAATACATTTGGTTCTGCTCCGAGTATTTTGTTGTCATCAGGGGATAAACCGATACTACTCCATTTTGTAGTGGTAGTATTTATCGCAATAAGAAAAGATCCTGCGGCACTAGCTATAACCATTCCCTCGATTCCTAAATTTAATACTCCTGATCTCTCAGAGAAAATTTCACCTAGAGTCGGTATCAGTAAAAATGTGGATGCAACCACAATAGAAGAATAAATTAGATATTCACTCATTTGTATCAGTCCTCTCTAATGTGAATTTCAGATAAAATTCTGACAAAATAACAAAAATAAGAATTGTACCATTTAACAGGTCAACAGTAGTAGCAGGTAAACCAAATTTTCCTTGAAGTGCGATATTACCTGTGAGTAATCCACCAAATAATAAAGCACTAAACACAATTCCTATTGGATTTAAGCCACCTAACCAAGCAACAGCAATTCCTACAAAACCAAATCCTGCGGAAAGTGATGGAATAAGAGCTAAATTATTCCTGTTTCCAGCCAAATGACCAACTCCAGCAATCCCTGCAAATCCTCCCGATATGATAGAAGTTATTAATGCAATTTTCATAAAATTGATTCCTGCAATTCTACCTGCATTTTGATTATTACCAACAATCTCAATCTCATAGCCTAGTTTAGTCTTTGGTATACCATCTACTTTCTTAAATAACAATGAATTTGTAAGATACACAAAAATCAATCCTAAGAATAATGTGAGATGTATATCCGAAAAAAATGATATGCCATAATCACCCAAAATTGGAATTTCCGCATTTGAGGAAATCGGATCGGATCTCGGATAACCCTGACCTTCTGCTTTCCAATCATTTGCGATCATATATTTTAGCAATTCAATTGCTGGAAAAACAAGTAGGAAACTAACCACAACATCAGCTCCCTTGAAACCACCTTTTACTCTGAAAATTGCAATAGGTAATGCCCAGATGGCACCAAATACAAATCCAGCAACAAACATAAGGGGAATAAGTAGAATAGAGGTCATATCAGGAAAAGTAAATGCAACCCAATATGCACCTAAAATGCCTATGATAAACTGTCCTTCTGCACCAATATTGTCTATCTGAGCTTTTGCAGGAATGGCAATTCCAAGACCAATAAGTAATAAAGGAATAAAATTCATTATTGTTGCTGAGAGCCCAAAATCGGTGAAAAATGCGATTCTTATTAGTTCAAAATAAGCTTCAAAGGGGTTAACCCCGTTGATTAGGAAAATCACCCCAATAAAAGCAAAACCTATCATCAAAATATAGAATCTAATAATAAATGCCTCTAACCCTGTAATTTTCTTGGGTCGAGTTTTAATTGAATATTTTCTACTAAAAATCGACATTATTTTACCCCCAAACCCTTGATATCAGAGAGTTCAACTCCACCCATCATCAGTCCTATCATTTCTCGTGTTGCTTCTGATATTGATACGACGCCAATTGACTTACCTTTGTAAATAACGGCAATTTCATCACAAAGAGATAAGATTTCTGTTAATTCACCAGAAACCAACAAAACTCCTGCACCCTCGTTTTTTTTGTTGAGGAGTTGTTGTCTTACAAACTGAGTGGTTCCAACATCAAGTCCAATTGTAGGATTTTCGGCGATAATGATCTTATTTCCTTGTGAATAGTGTTTACTCAGCTCACGTGCAACAATTACTTTTTGTTTATTTCCACCAGAGAGACTACTCATAGAAGCGAGAATATTTGGAGTTCTAATATCATATTGTTCTATCAATTTATTTGTTTTGTCAACTAATGAAGTGTTATCAATAAAAGTACCAGAACCCTCATGATAAGAATTGAGAATTAAGTTATGTCGTATGCTTAAATCAGATATCATACCTTTATTTCGTATTTCAGGAATATAGGATATTCCCATATCTCTTATTTCTCTAATGCTTAATTTTTCCGACGGTTTGTCTCGAATGAAGACATTACCGTTCTCTTTTTCTCTTAGATTCAGTATTGCTTCAATTAATTCTCTTTGTCCGTTACCGGCAATTCCTGCTAACCCCAAGATTTGATTTGACTTAAGTGTGAGATCAAAATTTCTCACAACAATATCACCCATATCATTGTTTACTGATAATGAATCAACTGAGAGGAGAGTTTCATGTTTTTCCTCCCTGCTTTCACCTTTATTCAGCTTGTACAATACTTCTTTTCCTACCATTAAATTGGCCAAAGTTTGCAAACCTAATTCATAATCATCTCGGAACTTGTCAACTTGCTTTTCATCCAATGTTTCAATAACTTGACCTCCTCTCATAACAGTAATTCGATCACAATATTCTATTGCCTCTTCAAGATGATGGGAAATCACAATCACGCTTTTTCCCTGATCTCTCAAAGAAGTGGTTAATGCAAACAATTTTGCAGTTTCAGTAGGTGTTAACATAGAAGTTGGTTCATCAAGGATCAAAATATCTGGATTGGTGATAATGGCTTTAAGTATCTCTACTCTTTGTTTTTCACCACCAGATAACTTCCAAATTTTCATTGTTGGATCAATATCATCTAGGTTATACTTATTTGTAGTAGCTTTGATTTTATCACTAATCTGTTTTATTGAAAATAGTTTTCCTTCGGCAATACTAAGTATATTTTCTGCAACTGTATGTCTGTCAACCAGAGATTTCGAGAGGTTTTGATGAGATATTCCAATCCCTAGACGCATCGAATCTAATGGACTATTGATCACTACTTCTTTACCATCCAGAAGGACTTTTCCACTATCTGGTCTCCTACTAAGATTACGGACTAAAGTGGATTTTCCTGCGCCATTTTCTCCTAATAAAGCATGTACTTCGCCTTTTTTGAGAATAAAATTTACATGATCATTAGCTTTGATAACAACCCCATCATCAGTATAATAACTTTTACAAATATCGATAAGTTCCAAGTAGGTGTCCATTAAGATCTCAGCTTCATGTTGAGAGAGTATTATTTTCAACTTTGTTCTATTCAAATAATTAAACGACTAGCTAGATTATCCCACAAATTATTTTAGTATGAATACTCGATTTGTTAGAATTGCAATGGCTAATAAAGCATGTACTTCGCCTTTTTTGAGAATAAAATTTACATGATCATTAGCTTTGATAACAACCCCATCATCAGTATAATAACTTTTACAAATATCGATAAGTTCCAAGTAGGTGTCCATTAAGATCTCAGCTTCATGTTGAGAGAGTATTATTTTCAACTTTGTTCTATTCAAATAATTAAACGACTAGCTAGATTATCCCACAAATTATTTTAGCTGTTTCAATAAAAATATTTCATTTTCTCCCTTTTTATCTCTTTCAGGGATATGTTTGAAATTTTTATAATAATAAAATTGTTTGCCGATTTCATTTTTCTCATGACAAAAGCAACCATATTCTAACCTCGATTCAGTTTCAACCCATTTTTCCATAAAAGATAATAATTTAGAACCAATTTTTTGACCTAAGTACTTAGGATTGATATAAATTCTGTATAACAAGATTTCATTTTTTGGATCTTCTTTTTCTAGATGATGATCAGAATAGCCTATTTGAGCAAAACCAATTAATTCATTATTTTTTTCTGCAACATAAAATTCAGTTAATCCTTTTTCCATAATAGAAAGGGTATTCCGTAAATTAATAGGACCATAAGCATGATTCACAAATTGTTCTATAAATTTAACTTCGAAAATATCTTTGTAAGTGTTTCTCCATGATTTTTTTGCAATTTCAAAAACTTGTTCTGCATCGACTTCTTCGAATCGTCTATAATTAATCATAGATAATGTATATTATTTTCAATTATTAAAAAATTATACTTTAGGATTTATTTCAGATTTTTATTAATCAATGAATTTATTTACCCACGCCCACTCAAAGTCTATGTCACCTTTTGCTAATTCGAGTAAATTTTGATCTACTCCTCTATAACGACCTTGAAGTCCAAAATACTCTTCAACAGGTTTTCTCTTTTCGGGATTTGCAAATCTTCTCCCAATACGACTTAGAGTTATTTTGCTATCAACAGCTTCCCATAAGGGCCAAATACCTGTTTCTGTAGCTAATTTAGCGACCTGGACAGTATCCCTTGTATCGACTACCCATCCTGGAGGGCAAGGACTGAAAATTTCGATGTATCTAAAATGCCCTTTGAATTCATTTGCTGCACGTGTGATTTTATCAAATAAATCCTGTGGATACGCAGTATTTGCGGTAGCGACGTATTTTACATCTTGGGCAAGCATCATCCTTGCAACATTCTTGGGTCTTGATGTCTTGCCTGTTTTGGTTGTACTAGTTTTAGCACCTCTTGGCGAGACTCCAGATTTTTGATTACCTGTATTCTGATATCCTGCGTTGTTATACATGATATAAAGAATGTCCTCATCTCTTTCTGCAGCCCCAGATAAGGCAGCAAAAGCGATATCAGAAGTACCTCCATCTCCAGCCCAAACAACAACTGAAGTATCTTTACCATCAATTTTCATTTTCCTTGCAATGGCTGAAGCCACAGGAGGAGCTGATGCGAAGGCTACATTCATGATCGGAACATGCATCCCATATCCTTGACCTGCACCTTGAATTACTGAGGTACAGCAAGCAGGAATGACCACAATAGCATTATTGCCAAGAGCAGTCAATGAATGTTTAAATGCTAGATTTAACTGACACCCAGGACAAGCTAAGTTTCCTTTTTCAATGGCTTTCATCTTTATTTCGAGTTCAACTAATTCTTTGGTTTTAACCATCCTAATTTTCCTCCAAAGTTTTTGTGACTGCTTTAGCTATATCTTTATAGCTAACTTCTGCACCACCTACACCGATGATTAAGCTGTACACCTTTACATTGGATCTTACTTGATACAAAGTGTTCCGTATTTCAGTAACAAGTGGAGATGTACTACCAAATGAGTAACCACGATCAATTACAATCAATTTATCATACCGGGTTGCAGCTTCAATTATCTCATCAGTTGGAAATGGTCGAAATGTTCGTATTCTTGTTGCACCAAAGTGTCCACCTTTTTCGTTAAGATAATCAACAGTTTCTTCAGCTTCTTCTCCAAGAGTTCCCATTGCAATAATTCCAACTTCAGCATCCTCAGGACCATATATTTCAACATGACCACCCCAATCCCTACCTGTTAAATCGGTAAATTCGGTAGTAATCTTTTTGAATAGAGATTTTGCTCTCTCCATTGAATCTACTAAATCTTCACGTAATGCCCTATAGTCGTCAGGTAACGTTAATGCACCATAAGACACGGGATCTTCGGGATCCAATTTAAACATAGGATTAAATGTTGGCAGAAAATCATCAATCATTCTACTTTGTAAGGGTTCAACTTGTCCTGCTACATGACTTAATGTAAACCCATCAATGTTAACTGCTGCCGGTAAGTATACATCATGATTTTCACTTAGTTTAAACATCTGTGGAATCAAATCATGAGCTTCTTGATTATTTTTTGCTGCAACCTGTATCCAACCAGTATCTCTCATAGAATACAAATCTTGATGATCTACCCAAATTGACCATCCACCATAAAGAGCTCTGTTAACAACTGTCATAGTCATTGGAAGTCTTCCCATTCCTGCAAAATAAACCATCTCCATCATATAAAGCAAGCCTTGGGATGCAGTCGCAGTAAAAGTTCTTGAACCAGCCGCACTTGCACCAACACAACCAGCCATGGCAGCATGTTCAGATTCAACTGCAATGAATTCACCAGGAATGCGACCAGATGAATATGCGTCTGATAAAAATTCAATTATTGGTGTAGAGGGCGTTATCGGATAAGCTGCAACTATTTCAGGTTTAGAGACAATAACAGCCTCTGCAATAGCTTGATTGCCAGTCCAAATTTCGATCTGTTTGGGATCCATCATGGTGTATTACCCCCTTCTACTTTAACATCTTTTTCTCCACCGGGTAAAGTCTCAATTGTCTCAATAGCATCGTGGGGACAGACTGCATCACAAATCATACATCCTTTGCAATAGAACTGATCAATTTCTGGAAATCCATCTTTATCTAGTTCAATTACATCGTCGGGACAATGAATTACACAAGCCATACATTTTGTACAATTTTCTTTGTGTAATTCAGGTCTTTCAGTCCTCCATTCACTTGTTCTACCGGCAACTCCTGCCATTGGACGAACAATGGGATGTACCCTTCGTGGTTTAGTTTCTGATTGGTTGTTCAATTATTTTCACCTTCGTATTCTCAAATGTTGCATCGACTGCTTGATGATTGGCTTGTAAATATTTAGACCCACCAAATACTTTGTCAATTGCCTTATGTAGGGAATCCATTGTTAAAATACCACTTGTTGCTATGAAAGCACCTAATGTGGGAATTCCTATCATTGTTGAACCCGACTTAACCAATCCTAGATCCTGTGCAATTTTTTGGATGTTACATATTCCAATTTTTTCAGGAGTGTAAATATCATAATCAGATGGAATTTCATCTGAATTGATAGTAAGTGTTCCCTTACCATGAAATGTATCTTTTGGAAACATTCTTGGGACAAGCGTTGCATCTAGTGATACAATGTCTGTTGGATTAACAATTTGGGCATGTCTGCGTACTGGCTTGTCAAAAATCCTCACGCTTGTACTTATTGGAGCTCCTCTTCTTTCAGCTCCATATTTGGGAATGGATGTCGTATAGAACCCATCAAATGTCGCTGTATAAGCTACAACTTTACCTAGAGATACTCCACCTTGACCTCCTCGCGATAATATGGAAATTTCGTGTGAAATGGTCAATTAGAGTCCTCCCGAATATTATTAATTACAAATAAATTCATTAGTGATATTCTCCGTTATCTGGATTCTTAAAATCCAAAAAACTAGATAAATTTTACAACTAGAAGTTGTTACAGGACAAATTTCTCATGTTTTATAAGAAAACTCTTGATATTTGCACATTGCATTGCTGTAAAATATATACTAATTACACAATATTATGTATCTTAAATAAATATAACTTTTTTATAGCAATTACTAATTACTATTTATCAATCTAAAATGAAACAAAATGGCCAAATTGAATATTTAATTTGAACATGAGCTTATTAATTGAAGAAGTTATAAACCGTGCGTTCATTAAAATAAAATAATTATTAATATTGTCTCTGAGGAACTTATATAAAAACACATCATGCCATAATACTAGGTAAATTATCCCCGTTTTTTTTTGCCAAGTGAACAATTTAATACTCTTAAACGAAAGTTTTTTTGATAATAATGGCAATTTCAGATACAGTATTAAATGCGGCACCATTCATAGATGCCGGATTCATGATCCTAACTCTTATAATTATAGGAGTGTTCGTTTCGAGACTTAACGAATCTGTTTCTAAAATGAAACCAAATATCCTAGGTTTAATTCTAATGGCTTTGGGTCTTAGTTTTCATATTTTAGGACATCTTGTTTTAGCACAAGTTGATGATACACAATTTTTTAAAGATGGTTTCAATCATATCTTATTTGCATTCATTGCAATGGCAGTTGTTATGTTTATTATTGGTTCCACGTTAATTGCGTATCACATTGCTTCTGAAGAAAACAAATCATTCATGAAAGTATTCGCATTTATTTATGGGGTATTGGGATTTGTAAATGTTATTTTTCATTTATCATTTTTCTTTTTCAATGAGAGATGGACTGAAGATGTATTTGGAACCAGTCCTAGTAGAGTTGATTTTTATTATATTTTATTTGAAGCAATGTCTCTGGTAGTGATTTATGTTCTATTACTATTACAATCACGTAAAAGTGTTCGTAAAGCAGTTTCTGAAAGGTTTAGATTATTATCACTAACATCACTTGGATTTGTTTTAGTTATCGTAGTAGATGCACTCATTAACTTAGGGATTGTTGAAACATCAGGAATCACAGTTTATGTAATTCTTTTCTGGTTACATGTTTTAACTGTTGGATCTCTATATTTATTAGTCTTTTTCCCACTTAGATATCAAACTTTTAGAGGAATCGCTCCTCAAACTGCATAAATTCATATCCAAACATCATCAAGTGTGACTTCATTAATTACTGCTTTAATCCATGGATTAACAATTTCTATTAAGTTTTGAATTAGCTCATACTGACTATTATCTTTAATACTCCCTTTCATATCTTGTAATAATGAAAGTAATTCACTTTTTGGATTGAATGCATAAGATGTACCCGTCATCGCAAAGCTTACAATTATGTAAAGTTGATTTTTAATTATTTCACTGGCTTGGGCTCTAGGTAAATTTTTAGAGCTCTTGAATAGTTCTTTTAGGAATTTATTACTTTTAATTTTTTGCCCATCAAATTTTTTGCTATCGGTGTCAATACATATCATTCCCTCTGGAACTTTACCTGCATCCTTTAATTCTTTAAGTTTGGTATGGGAAAGTCCGGTTAAACCATTACCGATTTCGTCTCCCCCTGTCAACCAACGAATATGAGGTACTACAATATGCTCCCCAAAATGGTGTAAACCCATTATTACCTCATCAACGATTTCTTCATCCCCTACAACTAATACACTATTGCCTACAACTACTTGTGGTAATATTTTATCAACATCTTTAACATAGTCTTCTAGGAAATTTAATTTTTTAGCTTCTAAAGAAGCAAGTTTTTCGTCATACTCTGCATCGTGATCCCTAATCTGAGAAAGTTGTTTCATTAATTTAACTAAATCAGGGTTTTTTGTATTATCATGATATTGATCTGTTTCTAATTGCATCATGTGAGTCAATCTAAATAATTTAGAAGCTTTCTCTGAAGGTACAATAATTAATCCCAAATCGGAGTTTGTTTCTCCTTTAAAATGGACAAGGAAAATCGCTTTTCTTATAGTTGGGACCATTAAAAAACCAGCACAGTGATCCTCTTTCACCGGACCGTCAATACTATGAAAATTTATCATATTAATCACTTTTTTAATCAAGTCAGAATTATCAGGACCCTCAATCAAGTTGTACTCTAAGGATTGATGATTGAATTTTATAACTATTCTCTCTTCTCCAATAAGTGGGCGTTGATAGCCCAATCCAGTTATTGTTTCTTCCAACCAATCAGAACGGTAAATTTGGTTAAGTATTTGTTCAGCTTCAGAAACACCAAGACCATCTGAATTCAATCCTATAAAATACAATTCTGTCCTTACTCTGAATTCTTCAATTAATCTGGTTAAATTTTCTTTACTAACAGTTGAAGACACTTCCGCGACAATGGTGAAATCATTAATTGGAATAAAAATGATTGATCGATCCGCATAAGAAAGTGCTTCTATCTCTTTGTTATGAACTTCCTTGGAAAATGACATTATTGCACTCATTATTCCTCCAGATAGCTGAGATCTTGTTTGATCTGTTGGTTCAGGAAGTTCAGCTAACATCAAACCACCTAAAGCAACGAGTTGCAACTTTAGTATCAGATTGGAGATGATAGAATCCTTATGCATTGTACTTTTAATCCTTATTTTAGGTCTATTTCACCCTTTTTGTCAAGGCGCATCACATCAGACATTTAACTAGTTTTTTTATAAGTAATTTATTAAACTAGTTTTCGAGACTTCTTATTGCTTTATTTGTTATAATTCAGTCATAACACTTTTTCCTTTTCCGGTTTGGGACTTCCATTCCCATTCCTCCACAATTTGTAATTTACTTTCTTCAATTTGTTGAATAGTCGAATTTCCCTCTCCAGAATTAATTTCATTATTCAAGTTTATTTGAATATAATTGTGCTTGAGCTTATTCCCAGTTATTATACCAATTAATCGGCCAAGTTTAACTTTTCCACCTGAATATTCTCCCCAAATCACATCATTTTCTTGATGGAAATGAAAAATCGTCTTTTCATTGACCTCAGTATCTGGACCTTCAATATGGGTAATCCTAAATTTTTTGCCATTGAAATTATATTCCACATTATTAGGTTAAATCAAGACAAATAAATTCCTCTTGTCTTGGAATGATAAATTCACAACCTTCATCCGTAATTCGTATCATTTCTTCCAAAGACACCGAACCATGATTTTTGGTTACTACATGTAACTCAAGGGTAAACACATTATTTTTCTCAATTATTCCATTAGGGAGATTTCCATATCTTTCCCATAGAGGTGCAAGGATTGTACCACCATCGTGGGCCTTCGTGCCTACTTGATGACCGAGACCATGCATGAATTCAGAATATCCCCTTTCCACTACATGTTTCCGTGCAATATTATCAATATCAACTCCTTTAAATCCAGATTTTATCACTGCAGCAGCCTTAGTTATCGCCCCATGAACTGTTTCAAATGCATGCAGCAATTCATCTGGTATCTCTTCTTTTTTACCGAAAAACCACATTCTTTGAATATCTGAGCAATATCCATGTAATTGAACTCCAAAATCATTATGTAAAGTCCCTCCTTTTATAATTTTTAATTCTGTTGGACCTACATGACCGAACTTTTTCTCTGGTCCAGCATCAGTTGCGGGACAACCGCTCCTTTCCCATGATTCAATTACTCCAAGAGAATCCATTTCTGCATGAAACATATTTTGGATCTCGATCTCAGTCATTCCGAGCTTAAACTTTTTAGCCATTTTGACATTAATTTCTTCAGTCATTATTGTCGTATTTTTAATTAATTCCAGCTCAGTTCTAGTTTTTCTGCTTCTCAATTTTTGAATGATTGGAGCTGCCTCAGTAAATTTATCAGTCATATCTGGTAGGAATGATGATATTTTCAAGAACATACCGTGTGTCAATCCATCACTCATAACATCATCTTCTGAATAATTAAGAGCAATTTTAGTTGGATTCAATTTAGACATTGTTTCGAGGAGTTTACCTGATATCCCTTCATCATACGAAATTACTTGATCCCATATGCCTTTTTCTTTTTCTGCGTTAGCATCAAAATTCCCAATTATTGCAATTTTGGTTAATTGATCGTTATCAAGTTTGAAAATGAAGGCTGAATCCCATACCACATGACCACCAATTACCAAATTTTGAACTGGATCTGGGGCAGATTCGGTTTCTCTCAAAAATACCAACCAACAATCAATATCAACTTCTTTCATTAACTGTGGTAACATATCATGTTTTTCCTTAATAATTTCTAATAATATATCGTGAGGGGTATTAGATCTATTCACATATTATTCACAATCTAGCTGTTTATGAATTTTATTTATTAAGCGTAGATGCTCAAATAAGAATGAATTGTCAAGAGATAAAATTTAATTAATCATCAATAATAGCGACCTTAATGATAACATTAATTGGATCCGTTGTAGTAAAAGATGGGATGATGGAGGAAGCTCTAACTGTTGTGAAAGAATTAGTTCAGGAAGTAAGAAAATCAGAATCAGGAACCATAAAATATACTGCCTATACTAGCGATAAAGAAGGTAATGAAAACAAAATCTTCTGGTACGAAACTTATGATGATGAAGAGGCATTGAAATTACATAGATCAAATCTAGCAGCATATGGAGAAAGATTTGGACGAATATTTGATATGTCGAAAAATACTATTACCATCTGTGATCCCATAATCTAGTTATATTAAATACAAACAAATTATCGGTTTCTAGGCTTTCTCGGTAATATACGTATAAATTTTGGTACTTTAAATTGTTCAGTAAATCCAAGTGCAAAGTAGCGTCTTAATTCACCAACTGAAGAAAATACACCGCCAATTTTGTATCCCATTTTCAGACTATCTTTCATCAATTTAGAGACAGTTCCATCATTTACACCATATGGATTTCTGGCTAACTTTGCTGTTAGGGCTTCCTCATAGATTACTGCGATACCTCCAGCTAATATTAGAGTTGCCGCAGATTTTGCTTCCCCATTTAACCATCCAATATATTTTCTCCAATAAGTTGGTTTATTCTTAAAATCAATACTTTCAAACTTCTTAAGATATTCTTTATAACTATCTCCACGATAATTAAATTTGAGTTTTACAAGATCAACGTATTTTTCAAAACGTTCCTGACTGTTGACTTCTTCAACATAAAGACTATTTGGGAAACTGATTTCTTTTTTCATCTTTTCAATTTCCATTGCTAAAGCATTATCATCTCCGATATATCTGAAACCATGACTTTTCAATTTAGGAATATATTCGTTTTTATCTAATTCAGAATCTAGCCAAATTTGGTATGGTAACGTATTCTCTAAATAATATGGATCAAAAGAAGATATTATTTTTTCATAATTACTATCTTCTCTCAAAAAAATACCATTGAATATTGGGAGGTTTAAACCAACTGAAATTAGACTTGAGGTATCTTCCGCCTTAATTTTGATCTTGTTTTCTTCATGTTCAGGTGCTGCAAGATGTTTAAAGTAAGCAATAAAATTTTGAGCGAATGCCTCACTCAAGACAACTGAACTCAATGAAGAAAGTTTTCCACTCATATTCTGAATTTAAGAGATGTAGTATAATTATTTTAGTTTGCGAAACTCTTCTCTTGCAAGATCTAGTTGCGCTGGTTTATCAATATCCATAGCAAGCTCTGCATGTTGGACTTCAATGAATTT
>MDVR01000058.1 GCA_001940725.1 Candidatus Heimdallarchaeota archaeon LC_2
GATTTTGGTAAAGTATTGTATTTAATTCCAACTAACCAATCAGTGAGTAACATTCTTGGTGTATCCTTCGCTTTATCTGGATTAGACCAAATCTTGAATGTCACCCCTGAATCTGATTTTTCATCTATCTCTTTAACTAACATTTTCTTATGCTCCCACATTTGATTTGAATCATCTGTATTAAAAGGCAGATTATCTATAACAAATCCATACTCGGTAACCCGTTTTTGAAAGAATTGTTCAAATTTCGAAATTCTAATATCTATCTTATTCTTCAATTCTATGAGTGTTGCAGAATATGCGGCTAAAGTGATCATTTTGTCATTAGTTAATGTAAAAATGGGTTTAAGTACCTGATTATAGGATCCAAAATATTGATACCTCTTTTTCCCATGTCTCTTTATAATACCCTGCGACAACCATTCTTGCACAATAATTTCCCCATGCTCCCAAACCTCTCCAACTGTTGATGAAATAAAAACAAGAAAAATATCACCCAAATTAATTTGAAGGATCAATTTCTCTAATTCATTAATAGTTTCAATTCTCTTCTTGGTACCTGCATCTTTATATTGTTCATTAAGTTCAAAAAATGGTGCTCTATTCGTTCCTACTGCCCCTAAGAGATATGGCTTGTTTGGATCCTTTGGTTTTCCAAATAATTCAGCTTCCTTATTATCTATATAGAAATATAATAGTCCCATTTGAACTCACTCCTCTAGTTACAACGATTTATTATATAAATAACAATCGATCTATGATCAATGGAGACCGCAATTGCTGACAGGATCGATATCGATCATGACTTGCTTTCCAAATAAACATAATTATCCACTACTACTGCTCCCCTCTCTTCTTTACTTTCAATTTTCTTTATACCAATTTGTGTTTTTCCACAAGAAGTTGTATAAACTAATTTCTGGCCGTCGCTAGCTTGAGATAAAATAGTTAAAATAGTTTTAAATGAATTATATTTTTCCTCCGTATTCGGATCATTCTCAGCAGGGAGTTCATCTATTATGAAATATACTTTATCAATTTTTCCAATCATTGTTTCCATATTCGATTTATGATTTTCACAGAATTGAGATATTGCAGTGAGAATGACATCAGCATAAGCAAATAACGATGAAGCATAATCTTCCCTAATTTCATATACAATTGATGAATTCTGAATATTTTGAATCAATGTATACTTATTCTTATTAACTGATTTTTGAATGAAAGGGGATGAGTGTTGAATTGCTTGTTCTAATAGGTCTCTTCCGAGTTCATAGTATTCTCTCCTTGTTTTCTTTTTTCTAAACCTAAACGCTTCTCCGGATTGAATTAACCTTTCTGCTGCTTCAATTCTTTTTGCAATGTATTTAGCTTTATATTTGCTTGGTTTTTTTGTTCTCTTAGCCTGACTTAATCCATCAAATATCTCAAAATGTTTACAATAAATTCCTACAAAATTAAGTTCAACGTCGTCAATTAACTTTTCAGATACATATTCACTTGGTGAGACGTCTACATAAAAATAAATTTCTCCTCCAGATACACTCATCTACATTTCACATGTTACGGCAGTCAAGAGTACATAATAATTTTTCTTTCAAAAAGGTCGTGATGTTTAATTACGCAAGGAATTTGTATCAACTACTAATGTCCTGTCCTCTACCTTACAAAACAGATCCATCGATGACGTTTAATTTATTAAACTCCGAAGTTTAAGTTAATTTCCCATTCGATCATTTGATCGGATGGGGTTTTTTTTGTTTTATTGAATCTGTAAAATTAAAAACACCACCACCATTCTTATTATGAAGATGAAGTTTCACTATATGTTGGCTCCAATGGAAAAATTAGTGGATGCTTCTTTTAGGACCATCTGCCACAAGTACGGTGCAGACCTAACTTTCACAGAACTTGTTCGATTTGAGGGATTGGCAAAAGGAAATAATTCAGCTGTAAAAAGAATCAGATTATGTGATGACACGCCTACATATATTCAATTTATGGGTAAAATAGAAGACAAGCTGGAAAAATTTTTGAATAAATTTGAACCTTCAAATGGGTTTTTGGGATTTAATTTTAATCTGGGTTGCCCTTCTCAAAATTATACTAATCAGGGGGTTGGCTGTGCTATGGTCAAAAGACCAACTAAAACCGCAAGATTGGTTGATATTGTCAAAGATTATGGGTATGCAGTAAATGTAAAAATGAGACTTGGAATGACTAAAATAGAAAAAGAAGACAAACTATTCATAAAGTTAATTGAGAAGGTTAATGCTGATTTTTTTGTTGTTCATGCAAGGTATCGATCTGAATCTTATCGCAAAGAACCGGATTGGAACGCTTTAGAGGAATGTGTGAATACAGGTAAGTCAATTATCGCAAATGGAAATATTGAGACGATAGATCATGTAACTTTTATGAAAGAAATGGGATGTGAAGGGGTAATGATTGGACGTCCTGCTCTTATTAATCCACTAATTTTTGCGGAATTAAGAGGAATCTCAACACCACTACTTGATGAAGTATGGAAAGAATATCTTGAACTTGTAAATTCTAGAGAAATGAATTATTCTAAAAGACTATTATCTATTGAGAAGAATGATTTAAAAAATCTTAAAGGGTAATTTCTTCAAATATTAAAATTTAAGATTTATAATATTATATTGTATTATAGGTCATTATAATAAATCAGCCCTGTTTCTCTCTATCCAGGAATCAAATTCTGGATGATCAACAAGAATTTCCATTATATCTTTTTTAGGTGTTAAAGCTTGTATTAATTCCTTCACCAAGACCGTTGCGTGGTCTGAATAGGGTGTGTTTTCATATTGATTCACATATGCGAAAAAGTGTTTAATTTTTTCACTCGTCATCTTATCCATGAGTTCTCTAATCAGCCCACCCATTAGCACGTATAAAGCATCGATTTGCTGTGGTAATTCATATGGTTCACCATTTAGAATATTCTTTGGATCTGGAATTTCATCTCTAAAATTGAGGAAAGCTAGAAATTGTTGTGCTGCTGCGTCACCCACCGTACCTTGCAGCGTGTTCATATACAAAACTAGATTTTTCTCTCTGAGATTTTCTAGTCTGGAACTGAATGACCACGATCTAGGACTTGGAAATGCTGTCTGATTCTTTCTTGGATCAAATTGCATCAAGATATGTGGCTGCATCCTTAAGAAACTGATAATATATGAATCCAGGTTGTTTTCCCATGCCCAAACAGTCCATTCATCAATATGAGGGTCTATTTCTAAATGAGTAAATCGATTTGCAAGTGCAGATGGTAATCTGTAGGCAACACTTCGATCAGACACTCGATTTCCAGCGGCAATGACAATCCAATCTTCTGGTAATTCATAGGTACCAATTCGTTTATCCAGAATTAGTTGATAAGCAGAGGCTTGAATTGCAGGTGGTGCTGCATTGATTTCATCTAGGAAGAGAATACCTGCTGGGGATCCCGGTTTTGGTAAGAAATCGGGTGGCAACCAAATTGCCAAATGTTTTTCCTTATCTGTGATAGGCAAACCTCGTAAATCTACAGGATCTAATAATGGCAATCTTAAATCAACCATCTCTCGTTTCAATTCAACCGCTAGTTGTTTTACTAACGCACTTTTTCCTATTCCTGGAGGGCCCCAAAGAAATATCCCCTGTGACTCAGAATCACTTATTTCGTTTATCAATGCCCGAATAATTTCTTTAGCAGCATTAATCGTAACTTTCGGAACCGAATCAGAACTAATTGCACTCAATAATATTCAATTAGTTTTGTTCCATATAACCATTCTTTCTTGGGTCAAATTAATACGTAAAATAATAATTAAGTTAATAAAAAAAGAAATCTGAGAACTAGAAGGTTGTGTCAATTAAAATTAAAGATAATCATAAATGATAAATCTTGTATGGTCATTATCCTAAGTAAATTAAAATACTAGAACAGAAGGGAAATGAAGTACTTTATGTCCACATCTAGTGATCATTCTTATTCATTTAAGACAGAAACAAAAAAGATTCTTAAAATCATAATAAATTCACTATATCAGCATAAGGAAGTATTCCTAAGGGAGATAATTTCTAATGCCTCTGATGCTCTTAATAAGGTTAGATTAAAACTTCTAACCAGTGAAAAAATATACGAAAAAGATTTTGATTTAAAGATTGAAATAATTCTTGATAAAGAAAATAATACTTTAACAATTCGTGATTCTGGTATTGGCCTTACCAAACAGGAAATGATTACCAATCTCGGAACTATTGCACAATCTGGAACACAAGAATTCCTTGAAGCTCTAGAATCAGGTGAAAATGGAGAATCATTAATTGGTAAATTTGGTGTAGGTTTCTACTCAGCATTTCTAGTTGCTGATGAGGTTAGAGTTGAATCCCGATCCTATAAACCAACTGCAAAAAGTTGTCAGTGGGTATCAGATGGAGAATCATCATTTTCAGTTACGGATCACGATCGAGTTAATCGTGGAACCGATATTATCCTAAAATTAAAAGAGGAATTTAAACAATATACAGAAGAATATGAGATAAAAAATCTCATCAAGAAATATAGTAATTATGTAGAATTCCCAATAATGATGGGTGAAGACCAAATAAATGATGAAACCGCAATTTGGCGTATCTCCCCCAAGGAAGTAAAAGAAGAACAATACGAGCAATTCTATCAACACTTAGGTCAATTTGGTAATCCAATGATGAAACTTCATGTGAAGACAGACATTCCAATTGAATTTTATTCCATTTTATATGTTCCACCAACAAAACCACGAACCATGACAAGTGATAAAGAGTGGGGTTTGAGGCTTTACAATAGGAAAATACTCATTGATGATAAAAATAAAGAATTCCTTCCTGATTATCTTAGATTCATGATTGGAGTTATTGATGCTGAAGATCTTGACCTGAATGTATCTCGTGAAGTCATACAAAATACAAGAGTACAAGCTTCAATTAAGAAATATCTCCATAAGAAGGCTCTTGAAGAATTTGAAAAATTAGCGAAGGATGATGAAGAAAATTACCTATTATTCTTTAGAGAATTCGGTCCCTTCCTTAAAGAGGGTATTGCATCTGAGACTGGTCCTAAAAACAAAAATCGAATCACTGAACTATTGAGATTTTACTCAACAGCAGAAGATGGTAATGATGGATCTATAACCCTATCAAAATATCTTGAGAGAATGAAAGTCGGTCAAGATAAGATTTACTATCTGACTGGACTGGATTTGGATATGGTTAAAAAGAGCCCTCATCTAGAGTACTACAAGAAAGAGGGATATGAAGTAATTCTACTAGGCGATCCTATTGACAGTTTCATGATGATGCATCTTACAGAATATCAGGAAAAACCATTCTTCTTAATTGATCAAGATGAACCGACTGATGAGGAAAAAGCTGAGGAAACAGCATCAGATTCTGATGAAGAAGGCGAAACAAAGAAGGAAAAGACCGGCCCCTATGCTCCATTGTTAAACAAAATTGTAGAAGTTCTAGGTGCTAAAATTGCTGATGTTAAAACTTCAGATCGTATTGTTGATAGTGTTTCTCGATTGGTTACTCCAAAAGGTGGTATTTCTAGCGATTTACAAAGAGCTATGAGAATTATGGAATCTAGTCAGGGTAGTCCGGCAATGAATTTACCTATGATGGGTAAGATCTTCCAGATTAATCCCAATCATGATTTGATTAAATCGATGAACAAAATGGCTGAAGAGGATGAAGGAAATGAATTGTTAGTGTCACTCATTGAACAAATTCATGATAATGCTCGAATTATTGATGGAGATGTTCCCGATTTTCTTACTATGACCAAACGAATTGAGAAAATCATGTCTGAAACTGTGAATCAATAAAATATTTACATTAATATTTCGCTTGACTAATAATGCATTTTAATTATATTGTTGAAGGATGACATGAAAATGGTTAATCTATTATTTTCCATCCTACAGCGCGAGCTTTGATTTACTAACGATAGAAATTTTAACAACTCAATTACTTTACCGATTATGGCATTACCATTTGGCATTGACGCATTCAGTTTTATTCCAGCTCTTGGAGCTGCAGGACTTTCTTTTAAAAATTGGTTGGGACTTAGACAGGGGGCTGTAATTCAAGCTAACAACATTGTTAGCTATGGTTTATGGGGTATTAGCTATGAAGGTAAAACGAACAAAGGCTTGATTATACCTATTACATTTAGTAATAATGGAACTAAATCAGGAATGGTAACGGACATTGCAATTAAATTCAAATCTTCAAGTGGTACAAAAGACTTAAGAATCCGCAGAAAAATAGAATTAAAAGGCATTCCAGTGGATAAGCTGAAATCTATGACTTATCAGGATTATAGAAAAAATGGAATGTTAGAACTAAATCCTTTCTTTCCGATCTCTGTAGGATCAAAAGAGGATGAAAGCGTCATTCTAGATTGCCTAGATCTCGAAAATATGATTCCATTAGATGAGGAAACGATGTGTTCAATAACTGTATATTACGGATTTAATAAGTCAACTACGATAACATTTCCCTTTAATATTTCAAGAGATAATTTTGAAAAGTCTACTGAAAGTATTCTATGGTTAAGAAATTAATTTACAAATATTAAGTATCCAAATTCTCGATGATGGTGGCAACACCTTGACCACCACCAATACAAGCATTTGCAACCCCATATTTGGCTTTGTTATCCTTTAATATTCGGGCCAGAGTTCCGGTTAATCTAATCATTGTGGATCCTAACGGATGTCCAATTGCAATTGACCCACCCATAACATTGACTTTTTCTTCAGGAATACCTAATTTATCCATCGCATTGAGTGGAACAATCGAAAATGCCTCATTAATTTCCCAATAGTCAATATCATCAACAGATAAACCCGCATGTGCTAGCGCTTTTTGCGTTGCTGGAACCGGCCCCCTACCCATTACAGAAGGATCAACTCCAGCCCACCCGATAGATACAATTTTTGCCATGGGTTCAATTCCTCTTTTTTTTGCTTCTTCAGCTTCCATTAAAACAGCTGCAGTAGCTCCAGCATTTAGAGGAGAAGCATTTGCTGCTGTAATTACTCCTTCCTCAGTTCCTTCTCTTTGTACATATCCTACTTTACCTCCATTCTTTTCAAGAAAGAATGGTTTGGAAAGCCTTGCTAACTGAGAAACTTTCTCAAGAGTAGATGGACGAGCAGTCATATCACGATCAATCATCATTTTTTCTTCTATATTTCCTGGAGCATGTCCTTCTATTGCAATTATTTCTTGTTTAAGCCAACCATTTTCCTGATTTTTAACGGTTAAATTATGACTTCTTACTCCAAATTTATCCATATCCTCTTTAGTGAATTTTGGAACTTCTTCCTCGTATAATTTCTGTGCTGTTTGAAGCATATAATACATGGTGCTGGCGGTTAAGTCAGAACGATAAAATATACTGTTAGGGTCTTCAAGTTTCTTATTTCTATCAATACCTTGACCTCTTACACGAGTCATATGTTCAAATCCTGTAGCTAGGAATGTTTTACTGAAACCAGTCATCAGTTCCATTACACCTACATGCATACCTGATCCCGCAGATCCACATTGACGATCAATGAAAAAAGAAGGAACACTAGCAGGAAATCCAGCCATAAATGATGGAATTTTTCCACCATAGGTCCAGTTTTCCATTACTCCAGATGCTACTCCAATTGCAATTTCATCTATGTCGCTTTTCTGAACACCCTTTTCAGCAAGAGAACCATCGAAAAACTTAATCAATAACTCTCCTAATAATTCATCTCCTCTAATCTCTCCAAAAACATCCGTCTCAGCTTTTCGTGGCCGAGAACGGGAAAATGCAGTTCGTGCATAATCAATTAACCAGACTTCTTTCATATTTTTGCCTGTTTTGATCTCACAAATAATTATAATTAAACTGTCACGGCATTGTACTAAACATTCGATTTTGTTAAATTTCAAACCCTACTTTTGATCATTATGACACTTATTTCCTTTCTTATCTCACAAAATCATATTCAATAGAAATAATATCGGACCGTATGTAAAATTTTTTTATTAGACTTGTAAACGATCCAACTAGATGGCAAAAGAACGAATCCTAATACTTGGGGCCGCTGGGAAGGACTTCCATGTATTTAATATGGTTTACCGAGAAAATTCAGATGTGGATGTAGTCGCATTCACAGCTACACAAATCATGGGGATCGCTGGAAGAAAATACCCTCCTGTACTCTCTGGTGAACTGTATCCAAACGGAATTGATATTCTGGATGAGAAAGAATTGGTTAATATCATACGTGAAAGAAATATTGATACCTGTATTTTTGCATATTCAGACGTTACACATGATACAGTAATGAATATTGCATCCGTCGCAAATGCGAATGGGGCAGACTTCAAACTACTTTCAATGGATAAGACAATGTTGAAGACAGATAAACCTGTTATTTCTATCACTGCTGTCAGAACTGGAGTTGGTAAATCGCAAACTTCTCGATATATTACTGGTATCCTAAAAGAAAATGGGCTGAAAGTGGTAGCGATGAGGCATCCAATGCCCTATGGTGACCTCTCAAAACAAGTAGCTCAAAGATTCGCAGAATATTCAGATCTTGACAAATATGAGTGCACAATTGAGGAACGTGAAGAATACGAACCTTATATAGATCAAGGTTTTGTCATCTATTCTGGAGTTGACTATGATAAAATTTTACGAATGGCTGAAAAAGAAGCAGATGTCATTATCTGGGATGGAGGTAACAATGATACCCCATTTGTTAAGCCCGACCTTCACATAGTTCTCGCAGATCCGCACAGAGTTGGCCATGAATTGATGTATCACCCAGGTGAAACCAACTTTCGCTCAGCAAATGTGATTGTTATCAACAAAGTGGACTCTGCAAAGGCCCAGGATGTACAAACAGTTTATGATAATGCTAAGCAAGCCAATCCAGAAGCAATTATCCTGAAAACAGAATCTCCTGTAACTGTTGAAGATGAAGAAGCAGTTAAAGGTAAAAAAGTATTAGTTATTGAAGATGGACCTACAATCACTCATGGGAGTATGGCATTTGGCGCAGGAATGGTAGCCGCTGAACGATTAGGTCTAGAAGTGGTTGATCCTAAACCATATCTTGTTGGAACAATAAAAGCTTCATTTGAAAAATATACTCAGTTAGACATGGCTCTTCCCGCATTGGGATATTCAGCAGAACAATTGAAAGAATTGGAACAAGTAATAGATTCCGTCGATTGTGATGTGGTTCTTTCTGCAACACCAATTGATATCACTAGAGTTATAAAAGTAAACAAACCAATCGTTCGTGTAAGATATGCATCAAAGGAGGTTGATGGAACTCCTCTTGCAGATATGGTGAAAAAGATAATTTCTAATTAGATCAAAAATTGGTGTGAAAAATTATAAAATTATAAATTAACCTAGTTCAATAAAATATAATAAATTAATATGGTCATAACTGAAAAACCTCTTAAATATCTATTGTTTATTCTTATTAGCGATGGAGCTAAAGAATAATTTCTCGGTGACAAAAGAGGAAGCATCTAATCTACTGAATAATTTAGCTAATAGTTTGAAAAATCGAGGTAAATTTGAAATCACATTGGCCAACCAAGAGATCTCTTTGGACATTGGGGAAGAACTAAGTGCTACACTTGTAATATCAGAAACGAATTTTTCTGTTGATTTCACTTGGAAAAGAGCTGGAACAAAATCAAGTACCGATGTTAATTGGAGAGAAAAGTTTGATAAAGACATGGCAGATGCTGGTTTACCAATAACTGATGAGATCAAAAGTCCAGGCAAAGCGAGAGCTACTTCGAGTCTACGTAGCCCCCCTGGCCCCACTCCCAAATCCAGCGGTCCAATACCTGCAAATACAATTCCGAGCACACCAACTCCCTCTGTTCCTAAAATCAAATCAAAAGGTTTAGGTCCAAGAAAACTAAAAGAACAGATGACATTGGAAACAACCACACTACCATATGAAGGAGGTGTTTGGAACCCTGCTTTCTCACTTACTCATCAAACTCATTGGACAGAAATTGGAATAAATAATCAATTAGAAAATACCAAATGGATTACTGATGCAGATATAGTTTCGCTCGATGCGCCTGGATCATCAAGACAACCCACTTCAGATAATGATGATTTATTTACAGATTTAGACTCTGTGGATCCGTTATCTTCTAGACCTTCTGGTAAAAAAGGGTCGAAGCAGGCAGTAACTCCAGCTGCAATGCTTTTTAATACTTCACCATCAGATTTGGATGATGCTAGTATTGCAGAAGCTGCCGCAGAATGGAGTGAACCAAGTTCGGAGGAAAATACTGGAGATGAATGGGTAAAGCCTTCTGAGGTTATAAAGAAAAAGAAAGCAAAAGTAGCTAAAATTGCGAAGGGAACAAAATCCAAAGTTGTTCCACCTGTGGGGTCTCTTGATCAGAAAGAAGCTGGAAGTGAAATTCTACAATGGACTGAACCAGAAGCTGAAGAAGATACAGAAGATGAATGGGTAAAGCCATCAGAATTTCTTAAAGAAAATAAAAAGACAGATAAGGGTTCGCAACCTCCTGTACCTAAGAAACAGAAAAAACAGAAAAAAGATTCGAAAGGTAAAAAGACTAGACCTCCGCCCGTGCCCCCAGACGACGATGACGATAAATCAAAGGGATGGGCTTCTTGGAAGGATTGAATAAGTTAGAATAATATTCTTATTACTATCATTTAATTTTAAAACTGGTATCCTTTAAGAAATTAGGATTATATGCAATTTACACAATTAGAAATGATTAATGAAATGTCCGTTAATCAAAAAATTGCAGAAATTGCTCTGATGTTAAACAATAAGAAAGTTATTGTGGCTTTCTCTGGTGGTGTAGATTCATCAGTCGTTTCACTTTTAGCTAAGCATTATTGTTCAAAGGTTCTGCTCGTTATGCAAGATGGATTATCGGTGGGAATAGGAGAAACTGATTATGCCAAGAAAATTGCGGAAATTCTAGAATTACAATTGAAATTTATTGAATATAATGAATTTGAATTAAGCGAAAGCTATGCTAATAATCCCAGTAATCGTTGTTATTATTGCAAACAATTATTGCACGATCAGTTAGAAAAGATGAGAATTGAAAATAGATTTGATTTAGTGATTAATGGGACAAATGCAAGTGATTTAAATGGACATCGACCGGGACTAAAAGCATCAAAAGAATTCAATTCAATAAGTCCATTAGTTGAAGCAAAATTATTGAAATTTGAAATACGGTGGATTGCAAAAAAATATAATTTACCTGTTTGGGATAAACCCTCTACGGCATGCCTTGCATCTAGATTTCAAACTGGGATTAAAATCACAAAAGAAGGTCTTATACGAGTGGCTGCAGCTGAAGATTTTATCAAAACTGAATATCAAATTAAAGTCCTTAGAGTCAGAGATCATGGTAAGTTGGCAAGAATTGAAGTTGGAAAAGATGAAATTAGTAAATTGAATAATTCTTTGACAAGTATTACAAATAAACTCATGGAATTAGGTTATAACAAAGTTATCTTGGATCCTGAAGGGTACAGGCAAGCTACACCAAATGAGGGTATGAAATATGGATGAAATACTAATCGTTCCTGACCCTGTAAAAATGGCCGAGTTTACAAAATGGATTGATAAAAATAAAAAGAATGGTGTGGAACTGTTTCAATATAATCGACCTGTCCGATCTGTTGCAGAGGCTGTAGAAGTCTCTGGATTCAAGAAATCACAATTTATAAAGTCAATTTGTATGAAACATCGAAGTGAGGGTAATTTTGTAATTGCAATAATTTTATCCGGAAGTCGAGTTGACAAAAAAAGTTTGCAAGAAGGAGTTGCACCAAAAAGGTGGATAATGGCAACTCCAGAAGAAATTTTAGATCTTATAGGTTTTCCTGCTGGAGGTGTTCCCCCGGTGTGTTTGCCACATGATCTTACCGTATATGTTGACCCCAGAGTTCTAACTAGAGAATTTGTTATTGGCGGTGGTGGGTCCCAGTCATCCTTAATTAAATTACCACCAAATTTCATCATTGATTCCGGGGCAATTAATAGGATAATATCAATTGGCTGAATCTGAAAATTATTAGCTGATGAACCATATCCACACCGATTTGTTTTTTACTCATACCGAAGTTAATAATTTGAATAATGAGTTTTGGAAGTGATCCTTTTGCATCTGAGGAACATGATCCACTAAATTTTGAAGGCTATGATCCTTTAATTTCACTGGTAAATAGAAAAAAAGTAGATCCTAAAGCTCTACAGAAATTAAATAAAAAAAGATATACTGCTTGGGTGTTATATGATGTAGCTAACACATTCTATGCTTCAGGTATTCTTTCATTTATTTCACTCGCATGGATTTTAATTTTAGGTCAGAAGAATGGTTATAGTTATGGAGATGCAACCGCACTATATAGTGTAGTTATTGCTATCGCTTCCGTATTCATGGCTATCATGTTGCCTATATTAGGTAGTATGAGTGATGTTACCCAGCAACGAAAGAATTATGTTGTTTTCTTTTCAGTTGTAAGTATTGTGTCAACTTGGCTTTTTATCATACTTGATAGTTTTTTCTGGGTATTACTAGTGTTTTCAATTTCGATGATAACTTATCAATGGGCTCAAGTATTTTATGATTCAATGTTACCAGGAATTGTACCTCCAGGAAAAGAGGCTAAATTGTCTTCTATAGCAATTACTATTGGTTATTTGGGTGGTGCAATAATTACAGCTTATGCATGGTTCCTTTCCCAATCCCATGATGCACCTAATACAGAAGAAGGTAAATTAGATTTAGGATATTCTGAACAAATGGCCTATGCAGTAATTGTTGGATTCACATTATTCGCAATCCCTATATTTTTTGTTAGGGAACAAAATTGGGATGAAATTAACGCTCTCGTCTTCCTCAATGAAATGGATGAATGGCAAGCAATCTATTCTGCATTTGCTGAATCTATTGAAGAGGATATCACTGGTTCCTCATTATACACAAGTCCAAAAACCATGTGGAAAATAGCAAAGGAATCATTGCAAGAGCTTGGGGAATCATTTAAAGACATACGGCACAATAATCAGGCAATGTTTTACTATATAGTTGCATATTTCATTATTGCTGATCTCGCAAATTTAATGGCATTAATTAACATTGTATTCCTGAGGGATTCTGTAGGGTTAAGCGAGAATGGAATATTTTTCATTATAATGTTATCTGGAGTGAGTTTATTGATATTGACACCAATAATTGGTGTGATATGCGACAAATACGGAGCGAAGACAGGATACAAATTTGTCGGCATATTGTGGTTTTTAGCACTAACAATAATGATATTTCAGGATTTTATTTTACCTGGTTGGACGATCTATATTGCTGCTCTTGCCTTTGGCCCTGCATTGAGTGGAGTTTGGGTGGCTCAAAGACAAATGGTTCTTGAATTAGTTCCAAATGATTCTCAGATTGGTAAATATTTTGGATTAACAAAATTCAGTGGGAAGCTAAGCTCTGCAATTGGACCACTTATTTTTGCTGCTACACTAAAATTTTCAGAACGAGTCTATTCTGACAGTCCAAATCAAATTCAAATTGCATACAGGTGGTCAATTACCTCATTAACAGTATTTTTAGCAGTTGGATTTTATATTTTAATGAAGTATGTCCCAAATAAATCGGTTGAATTCAAAAAGCGAAAAAGAAGGATTGCAGATGTATTGGATGCCTCGGAAACCCTGACTTCACATCCAAATATTCCATGATCAGATAATGTTTCAGAAATTTCGATAGTCTTTTATTTATGGTGGATTTTTTGATTAGAATTCCATTTGGTTTGAAGTGGCATTCTTTGCATTTCTTAAAAACATTGTCGAAATAAAACTTCCAATTATCCCACCATAAAAGCCAGTATCCAACCACCAATCATCATTTTCAGAAGCAGATGTTGAGAATACAATTCCTCCCACTGCTATAATAATCAATGCCGTTAAACTTATCTTATACATTCTATATAATTCTTCATCAGAAGGTTTCTCTTTAGTAGCATTGTAAGAACCATATGCAACAAAAAGTAGAGCTACTGAGACACCTACTATAAGAACAAACGCGCCAGGGTCATAAAATACTCCATAGTATTCCCATATTTCAAAAGCTTGAAAATTGTTGTACCATCCACCAAAATCAAATAAAAGCAATAGTAATCCACCAACTAAGCTTCCTATAAATGCACCCATGTAATTATTAAAAACATTTTCACTACTCATGGTTTTCTTATATTTGAATTGTAGAAAAGTATTGAGTAGGTAGATTGAAAATAGATAAATTAAAACCGAAAATTATCGATAAATGAAATAACAAATTGCATTTTCTAAGTCTGTTAATAGAGATCTTAGTTGCATGTTCTCCAAATATTTTTATACTAGTATTCACTATGGTACTATAAGTACTATACCGAAAGTGATATACCCTGATGAATTTCAAAAAAATGACTTACAAAACCCAAGAAGCAATCTCTCATGCACAATCCCTCGCAAGTAAAAATAATCATTCTGAAATTACACCCTATCATATATTGGCCTCTTTACTAGAGAAAGAAATTTCAGGCGAAATCATTATATCAATACTTGAAAAAACTGGAACTTCTGTCTCTAAATTGAGAAGTGAGTTAAATTTTGAGATTAATAGGCAAGCACAAATTACCGGGGAAGATATGGATCCAAGATTGAGCACATCTGCAGGAAAATCTCTCGAAGAGGCAGAAAACTACACATCCAAGATGGGCGATGAATTCGTAGCATTAGATCATGTATTACTTGGATTAAGTTCAAAAACAAAAGAAATTTCAGCTCTTTTAAAATCACAAAATGTTAAAACAAAAGATTTAGAATTGGCTATCAGTGAAATTCGATCAGGTCAAAACATTGCAGATCAAGGTGCAGATGACCGATTTCAGGCATTGAAACGTTATACAATCAACTTCACAGAACTTGCTCAACAAGGCAAGCTCGATCCTGTCATTGGACGAGACGAAGAAATACGTAGAGTTATCCATGTTTTATCTAGAAGGACGAAGAATAATCCTGTACTTATCGGTGAACCAGGTGTGGGTAAAACTGCAATCGTCGAGGGATTAGCTCGCAGAATTGCGACAAAAGACGTTCCAGAATCCCTAAAAAACAAACAATTGTTATCTTTGGATATGGGCGCTCTAATTGCGGGAGCAAAATTCAGGGGTGAATTTGAGGAAAGACTCAAAGGTGTTGTCAAAGAGATTGAATCGTCAGATGGTGAAATTATTCTATTTATGGATGAGCTTCATACAATTGTGGGAGCAGGAGCAGCTGAAGGTGGAATGGATGCGTCGAATTTATTAAAACCAGCTTTAGCCCGTGGTTCATTGCATGCGATCGGTGCCACCACATTTGAGGAGTACCGCAAATATATTGAGAAGGATGCAGCGCTTGAACGAAGATTTCAACCAGTTCAAATTCTTGAACCAACAGTTGCAGATACTGTTTCTATTTTAAGAGGCTTAAAAGAAAAATATGAACAATTCCATGGTATTCAGATACAAGACGAAGCAATTGTAGCAGCTGCAACACTTTCTCAAAGATATATTAGTGATCGATTTTTACCTGATAAAGCTATAGATCTAATAGATGAAGCATCAGCTAAAATAGCTATGGAGATACAATCCATGCCAAGTGAGATGGATGAACTCAAACGGAAGATTGATCAATTAGAAATCGAAAGACAGTTGTTCAAAAGAGAATCTGACAAAGTTGCGAAGAATAAATTACAAGCAGTCGAAAGCAAATTAGAAGAGCTAAAGGGAAAATTTGCTTCATTACAATCTCAATGGGATAAAGAACGAGCTTCAATTGCAGAAATATCTAACCTTAAAGAGCAAATTGAAAATTTGAAAATCGAAATAGACAATGCGACTCGGCAAGGTGACTATGAGACGGTTGGGCGATTTACCTATCGTGATATGCCTGAAATACAAAAAAAGATTGAGAATAGAAGGACTGAACTTGAAGTAATTCAGAAAAATGGAAGTTTATTGAAAGAACAGGTTAGCGAGGAAGATATCGCGGAGGCGATTGCCCGTTGGACTGGTATTCCTATTAAAAAATTATTACAAGAAGAAAGTGATAAATTAATGACAATGGAATTAACTCTAGCAAAAAGAGTAAAGGGTCAGGACCATGCAATAAAAGTGTTATCAGAGGCAGTTAGAAGAGCTCGAGCTGGATTGGTAGATGAAGGGCGACCACTGGGTAGTTTTATATTCTTAGGACCAACTGGAGTTGGTAAAACAGAACTTGCAAAGGCTTTGGCTGAATTTTTGTTTGATTCGGAGGATCTTCTAATCAGACTCGATATGTCTGAGTATAAGGAATCTCATTCAATTGCAAAGTTAATTGGGGCTCCACCAGGTTATATTGGACATGATGAAGGTGGTCAACTTACCGAACAAGTACGAAGAAAACCTTATTCTGTAATATTACTGGATGAGCTTGAAAAAGCACACCCTGATGTCTTCAACATGTTATTGCAAATTCTGGATGATGGAAGATTGACTGATTCAAAAGGTCGAACAGTTAATTTTGCAAATACTGTTATCATTGCGACTTCAAACGTTGGATCAGAGAAGATATTTGAGATGACGAAAAATGATACTTTTGAAAGTGCTACTGGTCAAATTATGGAGGATTTAAAATATTATTTTAAGCCTGAATTTTTGAACAGATTGGATGAAATAGTCGTTTTCAATACAATTAGTAAAGATTTGATGATTGATATTGTCGATATTCAATTAGCTGAATTGAATGAAAAGTTGCTTTCACAACAGTTACAGTTATTTGTAACTAATAAAAGTAGAGAATTTTTGGCTGAAAAAGGTTATGATCCTAGTTTCGGTGCACGTCCCCTTAGACGAACTATTCAAAAATATCTCTTAAATCCATTATCAGATTATCTTCTGTCAGAACAAAATCCTAAAGATAAGAAATTACAAGCTCAATTAAAAAATGACAAATTAGAGATTTCTGTTTTGAATTGAAGATAAAAATACAATAATAACAAAATCAGACTAATAAGTAATATAATTTTTCACACTACATTTTCTAAAAATTCAATCATATCATATACTGCTTTTGGTTCCTCGAATCTGAACATATGGGCTGCATTTGGATACTCAATTAATTTTGAATGTGGAATTAATTTATGAATAAGTAATGAATTTTCAGGTGAAATTAATTTATCTTTCAGACCCACAAGAACCAGCGTAGGCATTTTGATCTCATTTAATTTTTCCTTTGTAGCGTGATTATAAATTGCTAATAGCTGATTTCGATAACCATGAGGTTTCTGAATTGGGTAATCTGGTGGATTATCTATATAATTTTTAATCTCATTATAATGTTTATCAAAAAATTCTGATGTATACACAGCTTCAAAAAATTTCCACTGATCCGTCTTGTAATCTCCTTTACGATGATTAGCTAGTAATTCCATACTATCTTCAGATAATCGATGCCCGCCTCTTCCAACAGTTGTTACGGGTAGTAAGAGTGATTTAACTACTTGGGGATATTTAAGTACAAAATTTAGTGCAATCATCCCACCCATAGATTCACCATAAAGATGAATATTAGTCAGATTTAAATGATTAATTAAACCCATTGTATCTTCAACAAATTGGTCCATAGAATATAATTCTTTAGGAACATCAGTTTTTCCAACACCTCTATTATCGAAAATGATTACTTGATATTTTTCAGTTAATACATCCAAAAAATTTGGTGGCCAAATTGTAATATCTGCAGTGATACCTGCAATTAGAACAAGAGGCTCACCTTTACCCTTTACTTCATAATAAAGATTAATTCCGTTAGAATTACAAAATGGCATAAATTTCGATAATTCCACAGAGTGAAAATCTTGTTGTTTAATTTTCATCTTCTGATTAGAAATTAATACTCTTATACTCTAAAAACAACAATATTGGAAACTTATGTTATTTGCAAAATGAATCAATCGATAATTCAACGAAAAAGTGAAATGTCTTAATTATCTTATTGGAGGTGACGAATAGAGTGGGGATGCCTCAAACTAGAATTTCTAGATATCAATGCTTGTTATGCACAAAAATGAGAAGTATTGAAATATCAATATCAGACCATGAAGAAAAAGTCTCAAAAAGTGCTAATGGTTTGGTTTTATATTCTGATTTGCATAGATGCGACGAGGGGATTTTAGCCATAAATAATGCTTATGTTGATCTAGATTTTGCAGTGAGATCCTATTCGTCAATTGAGCTTCCTGATAAACGAACACCAGTAATTAAATCTTTACCTGGTCTCCCTCTGCCCCAAACGAAAGTAGCTCAAACAACTCGAGAATATACCATAACTCAAATGCTACCTAAAAAAAGCCTAAGATTAATAATTGAGGATAATCGGTTGGATGCTATTATTAAAATTGGGAGAATACCAAAGAAAGAAAAACCAATTGCTGTGGCTGAATCAGATCAAGGATCCATTATATTAGACTACTATCCATCAGAATTAGATTACAATACAAATATGGAGAAATGGTTTAACATTTTAGTCAATCAACTTGAATTGCTACCAGTAACCAGACTTGGTCTATTTGTAGAAACACTACGATTTATTCACAGCTTTTACCGTAGCCCTCCAGATGCATTTCAAATTAAACAGCTACAAACAATTTTGTCTTCTCATGAAACCTATTTCAAGCAATTAATTGATTTATCTGAAAATGAAAGTCTGGGGACAATCAATGCTAAATATGGAGAAGATTTAGGGAACCTTTCCTTAAAAATACTCGGGGTTTTGAAAGAAAATCCAAAATTTAGCCTTAAAGAGGTTGCATTTAAATTGGATTGGGATTTGATTCATTTAATTTATACTTTACTCATTATGGAACAGGAAGGCTTTATTGAAATTCATCGTCCTGCCATAGTAGATCGAAAATAAAATAACTTCATTAGATAAATAGTATATACCAAATTCAATACTATTTAGGAAGTTAGCATAAGTAGATTTTAAACTCAATTATTGCTAAGACATTAGGGAGTCGTTTCCCAGTATTAAGAATACAAAATCCCACATAATAGGCAAGGCACTCTGAAAAGAGTAACAGTTACATACTATTGGGATGCAAACAGGCTATTGGAGGTATATCACCAATAGTGGGGTTCCTGTCAGTAACCCCATTGTAGCGTCTTCGGGCAGTTACAAGAAAAGTATATACTTTTTAACTGATTAGATAACTAATTCCATTCAAAATTTGTTCTAGATAAATTGTTAGAACATTTGAATTTATAATATCCAAAACTTCCGTGAAAATAGATACCAATGGTTGATATCAAATTAGGTTTTGACAAAAGATACAAAACACATAGAACAATAGACATCAATGCTGAAAATGCGGGGGATGAAGCTCTAATTGCAGGATGGGTTACAGTACATCGGCATAAAGGTAAAATTATATTTGTGAAGATACGGGATAGTAAGGGAATTGCTCAAATTGTTATTAAGCAAGGAGAGGCTTCAGAAGAATTGTGGACTATAGCTGAAAAACTTAATTTAGAAAGTGTGATTAGTGTTAAGGGAACCATAATCGCTGACGATAGGTCTCACACAGGGGCTGAACTAAAACCATTGGAATTAAATGTGTTAGCTGATGCTGAAACATTACCAATTGATTTAACTTCCAAGAAGACTGAGACCTTGATTGATACGATTTTTGAATACAGACAGTTATCAATCAGAAGACCGGAAGCAATTGCTGTGTTTAGAATTAAACATCACATTGGACAAGCGGTTCGTGAATTCTATACAAGCGCAGGCTTTTATGAAATTTGGACTCCATATGTTTTAGGTGCATCCACAGAGGGAGGCGCTGAAATGTTCAAAGTTGACTACTTCGGTGAGGAAGCAGTATTGGCACAGAGCTGTCAGTTCTACAAACAAGCATCAATATTCAGTTTAGAAAAGGTGTTTGGGATCATTCCTTCTTGGCGTGCAGAAAAATCGCGTACTCCAAAACATGTTAACGAATTTCATCAAATAGAGACTGAAATCGCTTTTGGCTCTGATGAGACCATCATGCAAGTTCAAGAACAATTGGTCCACCATATACTAAAAACAGTAATTGAAAAATGCCAAGAGGATCTCAAATTCTTGGGAAGGAGTGATCTAAAGGTCCCTACTATACCATTCAAACGTTTTACTTTTGGAGAGGCAAAGGCTTTGGGAACGAAATTAGTAAAGGAAGAAATGGATATGGATGAGCCAGAAGGAGATTTATCTACCCCGGCAGAGACTGCATTATCACGTCATATTGGAGAACCATTCTTCATTACACACTGGCCTACTGAACTTCGTGGTATGTATTATGGATCAGATCCCGAAAATGATGATATCACTCTATCAATCGATTTGGTAGCTCCAGAAGGGGTTGGTGAATTATCATCTGGCGGAGTAAGAGTAAATGATGCCGATACTTTGGTTCAGCGTATCTTGAAAAAAGATATGGACCCTGAGATGTTCCGTTGGTATATTGATATGTTCAAATTTGGTGGAGCCCCACATGCAGGATTCGGTCTAGGATTCGAACGAATAACACGTTGGATAACTGGCGTAGCTCATATTCGAGAAGCAATAATGTTTCCAAGAACACCTGACTTACTTACTCCATAATTTGATAATTTAGAATATATTAATATCTTAAATCTCGTAAAAATTTACCAATGTCAGTTGCAATCCAAAATGCCACAGTATTTGCTGGTTTACCTTCGACTTCCATTAAATGATTCGCTCCACCGATCCTACTTACCTTTGCATGTCTAGCCATCATTGTGGTTTGATTTTTTAATCTATCATCAGTCCCTCTATTACTTTTACTCCCCTGGCAAAATAAACCATCTCCCATTAATGCAGTTAAGGCTGAAGTATCTACCAATTCTGGACGATTTGGGGGATACATTGGATAGCTGATACATATTGTTGGGGGGATTCCAAAATCTGCATAGGAAATACTTGCAACTCGTAAAGCAGTGAGTCCTCCTATACCTATACCTCCTACACACCATTTCTTATCAGGGAATTTACTTATTGCATAATTCCAAACTTCAAGATATGCTAGATCCAGAATTTGTGGACTGTCTGCTTTGTTTTGTTTTTTCATTTGAAAAGGGAAGTTAAATCGGAGTGAGGATATGTCTTTTTCTCGTAGTTTTTTGGATAAATGGGGTAATATTCCTTCATTCATCTTTAGCTTTTCAGCTGGTGCCAAGATGACTCCCCATTCCCCATTGGCCTTGACAACTTCTCCTTCCATTTCAATATCAAAAGGGATTTTAATACTCAATGTTGTTTGTATAGGTTGTCCTAATATAATTGTATAGATATCACAGATGGATCAATTCTTAAATCTTCAATATTTCAAATAATCGTCAATATTTTTTGGAAGCGATCCTTTGCTTGGTATTGGTTTACCTTTTGAAATTATTTGAATGCAAACCTGACAAATGCCCTGCTTAAAACCAGCACAAAATTGACAATATTCTTTGAAACACTGAGAACACTGTTTGGTTGCGATGTTAACTCTGCATTTCTCACATTTTTTGGGTAACATTATAGTTTCATTATTCAATTATACATCGTCATTCTTCTTTGTTTTTGTTTAAGAATTAAGAAATCTTCAAAATTTGTGATATTATTTAAATAAATTTGACTTTATCTTTGGATTTCTCCAATTACTTACTTTAATACAGTTTTTACTAATTAATGAAACCAAAATTATAACAATATTGGAAAAATTTAGTATATCGTAATAGTATTATCACATATTCAATATTGATTTGGGATTTGAAATATGAGAGAAAAAATAATTGAAACTTTGAATTTATCCAAGAAATTTAAAGGGAACGTTGAGGCCCTCAAGTCTCTAAACCTAATAATTAAATCAGGAGAATCGGTTGGTTATATTGGTCCAAATGGCGCGGGTAAAACAACTACAATCCAAATTATTCTAAATTTGATTAGAGCAACTACTGGTGAGGTATATTTATTTGGTGAAAAATTGAATGGCAATTCAAAACAACATTTGAGTCGTATAGGTGCTTTAGTTGAAATACCCGGCTTTTATGAATATCTAACACCCATTCAGTTTTTGAATCATGTTTGTAGAATACATCGAATTGAAAAAAAAGAAATCGATTCTCAAATATTAAATACTTTGAACCTTATGAAATTAAAGGAGGTTGCGAACGAGAAAATTGGATCTTTTAGTACTGGAATGAAAAGACGATTAGCTATAGCTCAAGTGCTAGTACATGATCCCGATCTAATAATATTAGATGAACCAACAAATGGCCTTGACCCAAAAGGAGTTAGAGAAGTAAGGGATATAATTAAAAAACTACATAAATCTGGGAAAACTATTTTCATATCCTCACATAATCTAACCGAAGTTTCTGAAATCGCTGAAAGAGTTATATTTCTAAACAAAGGTAAGATTATTGAAGATGCAAACATGTCTTCCTTAAGAGATAGAATCAAGTCCACACACATCGAAATTCATTTTACTGGAGATTTATCCAACCATCAGAAAGAAACAATTAGAAAGATACCAGGAATAATCAATGTTGATTTTAGTAGAATAACTTCTGTTGAGTACTCAGATTTAAAACAGAATCCAGAAACAATTCTTCAAGAACTGATTAAAAAAGATTTAATGATCTCGTCTTTTATGCCTAGAAAAATGACACTTGAGGACTTATATCTGCAGTTATATGGCTCGGAGGAAAGTCTACGATGAGCATTATTAATGGTTGGAAAACGGATTATGAAGACCTTTGGTTTAATATAAAATTTGAATTGTTGAAAAATTGGGAAAGAAATCGAAGTACAATTGCAATTGTGATTGTAGTAATTACTGCTCTTCCCTTTTATCTAATTCCTATCCTTACTAACGCTGATTTTCCTAAATTCTATTATGAATATCTAGCAAATAATATGTTATTTGTAAATCTGATTTTAATAATGAATGCTATTCTTTTCGGATCAGATGCTTTAAACGGAGAACATCATGATAAAACAGTTTTGTTAATATATCCTCTTCCTCAGAGAAGACTAACAGTTGTAATTGCAAAGTATTTAACTCAATTATTAACTTCTTGGGCTTTGATTTTTATTTATTATTTGATTATTGGAATTGAAGTTATGTTCATCTATGGATTTGAATCAATTACAGTCGATTTTATTAAATCATTACTTTTTTCATTGTTATATATGGCTACGTTGCTAGCTTTTGCATTTTTATTAAGTGCTATTGTAAAATCACCCACTATGAGCGTTGTACTAATGTTTTTTTCCATATTACTTTTGTTCCCCATAATAATAATGGTACTTGTTTTATCTGACATTGGGACAACTTGGATATTTACGAATTATTCAATTATGATTACACTCATATTTAGATTTCCTACAGAAATATCACTTTCAGGAATTCAAACCGATTCTAATCTTATACCAGATTTCACTCTTGGCGTTATTGTCTGTTTAGTGTCTCTAACAATTTTTATCTTTGGGGCAATAAGATTAGAACTAAGGAGGGAGGTTTAATAATGCTAATCAAGGCAACTATACATTGGAACATACGTTTAATTAGTATATTAGTAATTGTAATGGTAATATTATCAGCATCACTTGTGACAGCTCAAGGTAATAATACAAATCCTTCAAGATCCCACACAGATCATCAACTTACTCAAGTTGAAATTATTCAACCCAATTTATTCGTTAAAGATGTATTAATTAATCAGGGTGAACTTCCTGTGGAAGGTGAAATGGTCATTGTTGATCTTGAAATAACAAATGAAGATGATTTTGCTTATCTCGGATTAGAATTAATAGTCCAAATTGAAGAAAATGTATTCGTTCGACATGGTCCAAAACCTGTTCCTGAAGCATATAATAAAAGTTTGAGTGTTATAGCTGGGTTGATTACAATCACTCAACAAATTTCATTTCGAGGTAATTTCGGTCAATACAAATTAACAGCTTCTCTTTCCTCAAATGGTACTATTCTTCCTAATAGTATCAATGTTGTGACCTTTCAAGTAATTTCTCAACCAATTGGATCAATTACTAGTTTGGTATTTGCCATTATCTCAATCGTTTTGCTTTTGTTCGTTTTGATTCCGATTCCGTGGATAATTGAAAAATTGAAACCTCAATAAAATTTAATTAGATATTAACTGACACTATTTTACTTTCAAACAAAGATTCAAGACTACTATGATCTCTCTCCCATTCATTAGGATAGCCAATTGGACAACAAATTGCTTCTAGATTGTCCTCAACAATTTTTCGTTGTGGATAGTGTGTATGGCCAAACACAGAAATTCGTCTTAATTCATTGTTTATGCTCTTGATAATTCTTCCTAATTTTGTATTCCCGATAAACGCACTAAAAAAGTCCCAATCCAAATTACCTGTAAATTTAACAAAATCTACAAATGGGACCATATGGGTCCCAATTACGACTGTGTCTACATTTTTTGATTCTAATTTTTTCAATTTTTTCAATTTATTATATTTGTTTAACTCTTCAATACTTGAATTACCTGAATCCCAATTCATTTCGATAAGATTGTCCGAAATGCTTTGCAGATCTTCAATCAATTCATTAGCAAAATGATCAGCAACAACATTATCATTATGATCACCAAATTTAGCATATTCTCTATCCATCCAAATTGCTCCACTCGATTTATTATATTTACTTGAATATTCCAAAATACTAATTTTATCATCCCAAATCGGATTTCGTGTTGAGTAGTCATACCAACCCATTGTACCTACAAATGCCACATTATTAACGATTAAAGGTTGATTCGGTAAGTAATGCCAACCTAATTCCGTACTTAGTTGAGGTAATATTTGATAATATTTGGTCCAACTGGCATCGTGAGCTTTACTATTAACCCAGATATCATGATTTCCTGGACAATATATTTTCTTTTTTGCCGAAGTGAATATCCCTTCAAGAAATTTTTGTATGTAAGAAGTACTCCCAGCAATATCGCCTGTAACTAGTATTATATCAGGTTCGATCGATTCTAAATACTCATTGAGCTGAACTAGAAATTTTGGATATCCACGTTTTTCTTGAATATCAATGTGTGGGTCAGAAAACATAACGAGTTTCATAATGAAATTCCATTGTTTATTCTATTAATTATCTGTATATATTAATATCCAGTTAAGCTAATAATGAGCTATTCACTTATTTTTTGTTTGTGTCAAAAATTAAGATGCTTTTTCTTTCTCAATGGCTTGCTCAATAATAGCTCGATCAATTAGTACAATATCATTTACATCTTTCAAAAATTTAACTTTGAAGCCTTCTGTAAAAAATCCTAATGATGAAATTAACTCTTCAAAGTATAATTTTACTTTAGGATTACTAGTATCCCATGAGTCCAATGCCCCATAATTTGGTAGTTCATACCAAAACTCAAAATCATGATCTGCCTGTCCCATATCAACAATTTTAGTTCCTAAAAATTTTGATCCTTCAGGCATCGAATCCTTAAGTTTATTCAATTTATCCTCACTTGTAAACCAATCCACAAAGTCGTGAAACTTACCTGGTTTCAATTTACCGGTTGCAATGCGATATATCATCTGTCTCCTCCTATTGAAGCTAATTCAATTATCTCCATTCCCATTTAAACATTACTTGCAACCCTTCAATAATTAAAAATCGTGATTTTTATAGATTACACCTATTAATTTTAGTTTTGATTTTGTTAAATTATTTTGAATTCAAATCAAAAGCTACAATAAAAGTATAGTTTTTTATATCAATGTAAAAAAAAATAGAAAATCTTGAAGATTATTGGAATCATTGAATGGTAAGTTATTATTTGAATATTTCATTTTTTAATAATGAGGAGACTTACTGTAATTCAAACCACAATTGATGATGAATTGATTGTTAATAATCTAGTTAATGGTTTGTTAGAAGAAAAATTAGTTGCTTGTGCTCAGGTGAGTAAAATAAGGTCTAGTTATTGGTGGAGAGATAAGATAGAGAGTGCCGATGAATTTTCGATTTTGTTTAAATTGCCATATGAGAATAAAAATCGTGTAATTCAATTCATAGAGAAAAATCATACATATGATTTACCTGAGATTAATATACAAGAACTAAGAACCACCGAGCGTTATTTTGAATATTGTCACGAAGTCTGTGATATATAAATCAAAATCGATCAAATTAAGATAAACTTAGATTTTGATAATATCTAAATATAAGTAAAGTGAATGTATGGCTTTTAAAATATAATACTATACTTGAATTGAATGGAAAATGAAGACCTTTCAATTAAGGATAATATTACCGAAGCTTCCACTATTCCCTCAGATTTCTATTTCGAAAATCACTTCTATGATAAGAGTAAAAATAAAATTTTTGCAAAGACTTGGCAGTTCATAACAGATACCGACAATGTGCGGGTTCCTGGGCAAGTTTTTCCTCATGTTCTGCTTGAAGGCTGTTTGGACGAACCTATCTTACTAAGTAGGGATTTCGACGATGATGTGCATTGTTTATCCAATATTTGTACACACCGAGGTTTCTTATTGATTGAAAATGAAAGTAATATACGACAAATTAGATGTCGATACCATGGACGAAAATTTAAATTAGACGGGAAGTTTGAATCCATGCCAGAATTTGAATTAGTAAAAAACTTTCCTACAGAAGCGGATAACTTGACAAAAGTAAATTTTAACATATGGGGTAAATTTATTTTTGCATCAATTGATCCAAAATATAATTTTGATATCTTTATCAGAGAAATGGAAAAAAGAGTTGGCTGGCTACCATTAAATGAATTTAGATTTGATTCATCAAGATCGAAAGATTACCTTGTTCATGCAAATTGGGCCCTGTATTGCGATAATTACCTAGAAGGATTCCATATTCCCTATGTCCATCCGTCGTTAAATGAGGTCCTAGATTATGGGGACTATGAAACAGAAATTTATGACTATTGCAATCTACAATTAGGTATTGCAGAAGGTGCGGAAGATATATTTGATTTACCTCTAAATCATCCTGATACTGGAAGACGAATTGCAGCTTATTATTATTGGCTATTTCCTAACACTATGTTTAATTTTTACCCTTGGGGATTATCTATCAATATAATTAATCCGTTAGGGCCTGAGAGGACTAAAATTAAATTTCTGACTTATGTATGGAAACCAGAATTATTGGATAAAGGAGCTGGATCTGGATTGGACCGAGTTGAAAGGGAAGATGAAGAAGTTGTTGAATTGGTACAAAAAGGTGTGAAATCGAGATTTTACAATTCCGGTCGTTTTTCTCCTACAAGAGAACAGGGAGTACACCATTTTCATAAACTTTTATCTCAATTTATGAATGATTAATCATTTTCTCACAATAAATTTTAGAAGATTTCCTTTCATTCCATTTATCTGTAATTGAATTTGATGTTCCCCTTGGTAGATTTTACGCGTAGATAATTGAGTTATCATATGGTTTTTATTGATTTTCAAGCTTTCTTTACTGGTAAGCTTCTTTTTGGATAATTTGAACACCTTTTGTTTTGTTTTTCCATTATATTTCATGAAATGGATAATATAATCTATCATTAAATTAACGGAGTCCTTAGATTTGTTAATAATCTCAAATTCAAATTGCAATTTTGATCCAATTATTATGTTTTTTGAATGTAGTGTAAAATTCAAAATTTCAATATTTGGATCCTTATTGAAACCAAGTAATTCTAATGCATCTACATTCCCCTGCTTCACCAAAGTCCTCAATGAATGTTGAATAATCCATTGCATATTTTTTGATTTATCTTTATTTTTCCATTTATTTAACGTTTGAGTAACTATTTTAGGATTATCTTTTGAAATATCATTTAGATTATTTGCAATAGATCTTTTCACATATAATTCTGAACTTTTATTCAATAAGGTTAGCAACTCAATTACAGGTTCAGGGTTGGTAATAAACTCTTTAAGAGGAGAACTTAGAGGTAATCTAGATCTTGTACACTCAGAAACTAATCTTCTAATATGTGGATTAGGATCTTCCACCCATCTATGAAGTAATTTGAAAGATTTAACCGGTTCTAATATTATAAAAGTCCTAATTGGCCATTCAGAAGAAAATCTTTTTGTCATTTCATAGAGTAATTTCATTGAGGTATCAAAATTATTCCTTCCAAATCTAGATACATAAATTCCCAAAGGCATAATATAAAATCTATCATATCCTGTAAGATTTGCTTCTTCAATTTCAGGTCCCAATGATTTGTACAATATGTTCGCTGCTTGTTTAAAATCTTTAGGCAAAAATTTACCTAATGCATCTGTAATAAGGGAAGACCTGTCACCAAAACTTAATATGTCTATTTTAGAGAGAACATAATTAACAAATTCATCATTCTTAAAATCGGGATATACATTATAGATACTGTTAGCAATCAAATTAACTACTTTAGTATTGAAAACCTCTCTCAGCTGAAATGTTTCACTCATTGTTATCTATATTAATTGGAATCTGTTTTGGAATTATTAATTTTAGGGCATGGGGTACATATTCAAATGAAATCTCTTTGGATTTTTCAGTATATATCTCTCCTTCTGCCTCAAATGGCCAAGGTCTTTCTAAGTGTATATCTACTTTTTTCGCTCTTAGGTATTCAACACCCTTTTTACCAATATGTTTTCCCTTTTCAGCATCAAGCATGAGTTTCAACAACCTTGGGCGACTTTGGCCATACGCTATCGCTAATCCAAAATTTCCCTCATCAACAGATTGCTGTATACTGTTTCCTGGCCATAATTTATATCCAGCCATCCATTCACCAAAACTTACAGCAATAACAGTTAAATCATAATTCTTAGTTTCACCATCTATAGTGACTTCGGCTTGGTTTCGTTTGAATCTAGCAAGTTTTTTCAAGGCGTAAAATGTGTATTTAGTCTCACCTTTTAACAATTTCCAGCCATCTCGTGCTCCTTGTGCAGCTAAAGAACTTAAACCGCAATCAGAATGATTAAGAAAATAATGGGGATTGTCAGCAAAATCTCCGGTTACCTTACCCACTGGAACAATATCGATATTACCATCCACTAAAATGTCAAAGCATTTCTCCTCATCTTTGGGCAAATCAACTGTTGTATGTAGATCATTGGAAGTTCCCATTGGCATTAATCCCATAGTAAGGTTTCTCTCGTTTTGAAGAATATAATTCCCAATCTCATTCGCTACACCATCTCCCCCAACTGCAACGATGTTTTTGTAACCTATTTCTTCTGCTTTTTCAGTCAATTTCATGGCATGAAGTGGAGCATCAGTATATTTCCACTCATATTCGAAACCTCGTTTATTACTTAACTCCTTTAACTGTGGTTCAAGCTTTGGCCATTTTTTCTTCAATCTCCCAGTATTTGAAGCGGGATTAACGATGAAGTAAAATGCATCACTAGTAACCATATTTGTGTTTTAAATTCACTATTGAAAATATCTATCTACATATTTTCGAAATATTGTAAATTTTATAGTAAATTTCACACATCTCGAATTAATAAAGACTGATAATAACCTTTGTTTTCTTCAAGTGTTCTGATAATATCTAATATTTGATCCAAGGTTACAGAGATATGCAAACTAGGGATCAAGAATGATTTATTAGGTGAATTCTGCTGATGATAGACCCCGAGAATTTTGGCCACTTGTAGTATAGAATCTAGATATCTTATATCATTGATGTACTGAAAATTACAATATTCGAACAGTATCTTCACCCAAATATCCAATAATTTTTTATCAGTTTCAGCATCAAAACTTAGAGTTGTTGTTTCTAATAGCAAATAATCAATACTGTTTTATGATTTCAACATAAAAACTCGGATTAATTACTCCATATTTAGCCGAAATTGTTTCAGAAAAATCTTTGGAGGCAAAAATTGATGAACCAGCAAGTATTGCAGGTGTGAAATAAAATTATCTATTTGATTTATTTAGCTTAAAATCAGATAATCTAGAATGGGTCTTGTAACAATTAAGCTATAAATTTAAATTCGAACGGAAAAATAATGAAAAAAGATTATCTCTGGCTATTCTTTGGAGGAATATTTGCAGGATTGGGAGTTGCTTTTGGTGCTTTTGGAGCACATATTTTGGAAAATAGATTATCAGATGACGATTTTTCAATATACGAAACCGCAATTCAATACCAAATGTACCATGCATTTGCCCTTCTAATTCTTTATGCGGTATCTCATACGATTTCAGAACAAAAGGTTCGAATAATTGGTTGGTCATTTGTTCTTGGTATTGTTTTATTTTCAGGTAGTTTATATTTATATATAATCACAAGTATTTCAATATTTGGTGCAATCACTCCCTTTGGTGGTGTCAGTTTTCTCTTCGGATGGATTACTCTTTCTAAAGAGGGGTATATTGTATTGAAGAATGAGGAATAGTTGAGTTAGTAAATTATGATAGAATATAACATTAATACGTCAATAATATAGATCCTCAAGAAAATTATTTTTTAGTCTTACTAGAGCAATAGAATGTAGATGACCTCTAATTTATCATATGAACTGGGAAAATCATTGGGAAAATTATTTGCATTGATTGAAAAATCCGTTGAAATGAACAAAAGTGATAATGTAGAGGCCTTAAAAATCAAATACATATTCATTATGGAAAATTTGTTTGATTTTCTTGAACATTTGGAGGAGTCAAAAATATCAGAAAAATCACTTCATGACGTTAATGAAGAATTGGAACGTTTAATTGATAATTATGGTGAGATAAAATATGATGAACAATTACCTCGTGGGAAACGATTTATTGGGGGTTTTAAGAAAAAATTTGCACTAATACGACAAAACCGAAAGACGATAAAAACCAAAGATTTAGAAATTTTACTAGCAAAACTAAAATTATGGGATGATCGTCTCATAATTGCTTTCTCTAGTTAGTGTAATAATAAAAAAAATAGAATTTGATAAATAAATATTTAGTAAAAGGTTTTCAATTAATTTTATATGGCAGAAATAATCGACATTGAAGAAATAATAAGGAAAAAAAGAGATATTCGTAAATTTTCTGACAAAGAGATCCCGGATCAAATTCTAGCTAAAATACTAACCGCAGGGCAATTGTCACAGAGTTCAAAAAATTCACAACCTTGGCACTTTGTAGTCGTTAAAAATAAAGATACATTACGTCAACTTGCAGCTTGTACCTACTCAGGGGATTTTATTCCTGAAGCACCACTTGCCATCGCAATAATAATGGAAAATGGAAAACTTGAAAGTGATATTGGAAGGTGTGTGCAAAATATGATGCTTGTGGCGTGGAAATATAGGATAGGGTCTTGTTGGATCACCAATTTTTGGGAAAAGGCTAAGGATATCATTGAGGTGCCAATGAGCCCTAATTATAAATTAATAACAGTTATTCCATTTGGTTATACGTTAGAAGATGATAAACCAAAAGGTAAAAAAATTAGGAAACCACTTTCTGAGATAGCACATACAGAAAAATTCGGTAATCCAATTAAATTAGATTATACATAGAATCATTGTTAATTCAATTATTGGGTAGTAGTGTAAAGATAAATAATAGAGACACCGAATTGTTAATATTCTTCACATTTCAAAATTAATCTATGTCAGTTAAATTTGGTCCAATATTGATAACAGGAGCAGACACGGGAATTGGTAGAGCGACTGCTATTGGTTTGGCAAATCGTGGTTACAAAGTGTATGCATCTGTTTACTCAGAAATAAATATCGAAGAGTTGGAGAAAATAGACAATGTAAATGCTTTCAAACTTGATGTTACAAATCCCGAGGATATATCCGCAATAAAAAAATGGATTGAGGCTAAGGGCGAAGGACTATATGGGATTGTAAATAATGCGGGTATTGGTGAAACCTGGCCCCTAATCGAATCAACTGAAGAAGAAATTCATAGAATAATTAATATCAATTTATATGGGGTTATTCGCGTAACTACTGCATTGATGCCATTGTTAACACAATCAAAGGGTCGAGTTGTTACTATTGGCTCACTCTCGGGGACAATTCCGACTAAGTTTATTGGATCACCAATTTTTGGGAAAAGGCTAAGGATATCATTGAGGTGCCAATGAGCCCTAATTATAAATTAATAACAGTTATTCCATTTGGTTATACGTTAGAAGATGATAAACCAAAAGGTAAAAAAATTAGGAAACCACCTTCTGAGATAGCACATACAGAAAAATTCGGTAATCCAATTAAATTAGATTATACATAGAATCATTGTTAATTCAATTATTGGGTAGTAGTGTAAAGATAAATAATAGAGACACCGAATTGTTAATATTCTTCACATTTCAAAATTAATCTATGTCAGTTAAATTTGGTCCAATATTGATAACAGGAGCAGACACGGGAATTGGTAGAGCGACTGCTATTGGTTTGGCAAATCGTGGTTACAAAGTGTATGCATCTGTTTACTCAGAAATAAATATCGAAGAGTTGGAGAAAATAGACAATGTAAATGCTTTCAAACTTGATGTTACAAATCCCGAGGATATATCCGCAATAAAAAAATGGATTGAGGCTAAGGGCGAAGGACTATATGGGATTGTAAATAATGCGGGTATTGGTGAAACCTGGCCCCTAATCGAATCAACTGAAGAAGAAATTCATAGAATAATTAATATCAATTTATATGGGGTTATTCGCGTAACTACTGCATTGATGCCATTGTTAACACAATCAAAGGGTCGAGTTGTTACTATTGGCTCACTCTCGGGGACAATTCCGACTAAGTTTATTGGTGCGTACTCTGTTTCTAAATTCGCTGTAGAAGCATTTGTTGATGTATTATCTTTTGAAGTCAAGAAAATGGGTATTAAAGCAATTACCATCAAACCTGGAAATATGAAATCAGATATCACAAAAGCCGGTGTGCCCATACTTATATCAAGAAGAGATCGTTTTGAAAAGTCACAATACAAAGCTGAATTCCAACCACTCTATGATAATATAGACAATGCCAAATATTTAGAAAGACGAGCATATGAAACTCCTGAGAGAGTAATTGATGCAATTGCTCATGCGTTGTACTCTGAAAATCCTAAATCAAAATATCTTGTAGCAAATGAAGAAGAGTGTCAAAATGCGATTAACTGGATGTGCAGAGTAATCGCACAACTCAATCAAAACCAGGATCACAGCTTAGACAAGGCAACAATACACCAATTTTTGGATAAGCAATTAGATAAGTTTCAATAATAAATAGTCTCAAAACTAAATCGACCTCTATTATTAGAAGGAAAGATGATGATTATTACTAATATATTCAAAAAACCCTTATAAATACTTCTAGCTGTCCTATTATCGTAGTTAAATGAATAAAATTATCATCATGTTTTGTTTGGTACTCTTTACTTCTCAACCTTTGCATGCTTATACTATTGTGATTGAGGGTGATAGAATTTATACTACAGTGCAATCTGTAGTCTATAAAGTGTATGAAGGTGATGTTTCAGGTGATCCGAATGACGCTGACTTAGATAAAATGACAGTATTTGAATTCGGTGTAATAGGGAAAATTTGGAATGATAATCAGGATATTGTAACTCTAGCATACGGAGAATGTGATTCTGGAGCAACAATAGTTCCTAAATTTGATAATTTTGTTTATTACAATAAGCTCATGGAAATACAAACCAGTACATGTTCAAATGATATGTCAATATCAATTATTCCAGAATTAAATGAATTTGCAGCTCTAGGTTTTGTATATTTGGATGATACTTCTTTTTCATCACTTCCCAAAGGTGAATATGACATTTCATTCCAAATTGAGGGTGTACCTCAAGAAAACCATGGTCATTCACTATTAGTAAATGATGAAAATGGACTTAATCTTATTAATGATCCTGTTCCTAAAGGTTGGGGGATTGATACACAAGTCAGTTTTGATCTTGATTTTCCTTATCTAATTTTAGTAATTAATTTATTTGCAATTCCCATTATTGGTAGATTTAGAAATAAAATTTGAATAATAATGAATATTTAAATAGAAAAAAATTAACCTTATCGGGCTTAATATTTTTGTATTCATTAAAATACGATTTCATATGGATTACAAATTACCATTAAACAAATATCATATTCGAGCAAGTCATAATACGTTTGGTGTTAAGTTTTTTTGGGATAATGCATCAAATATAAAGTATATCCCGGATTTTCTAAATGCTGGTTTTCGAGCCCTTGAGGTTGATGTCTATTATGATAGAAAGAAACGTATTAGAGTTGGCCATCATGGTTTGAATCTCTCTTTTTCAAGATCTAACTTTAAAGAATATTTAATGAAAATTCAAGAATGGAGATTATCTAATTCTAATCATTTGCCGATATTAATTCAAATTGAAGCTAATGACCCTGAAAAACAGATAAAATTAGTTGAACATGTCTTCACGACCATTCTTAGCGTGTTTCCTGAAGAATTATTAGTCGGACCCAAAGAGATATCTGATTTTCGTACTAATAATTCTGGTTCATTTTGGCCTGAAGTAGATAGTTTACGTAGTAGATTGATATTTAATATACAAATGAATGCTTTAAAGGCTTATCATAAGCAAAAAGATACAGAATCAGACGATCTTTCCAATATCTTCTTTGGTACTCAGGACAATGAATTTTTTGCTGATTATAGTTATTTGGAAGTTGGGGACGATACTGATAAAGCAAATAGTAGCATGAAATTGTTGAAAGATGATATTAAGAAGGGAAAATTAGTAAGAGTTTCTCCTTCATATAAATTTACATTTTTCAGAAAAAAAATTATGAATGTTAAAGATTGTATGGAATGGGGTGTAAACATTATCGCTGTTGATAAGAAAAGTGAAGATAAAGACGTTCATCATAGTTCATATATGGAAATAAATTGATAAGAGCCATTTAATTTATTAATTTTAGAGTAATTTACGTTTTGTTCAGAAGTTCAAGCAATTCATCACCTGTTAATCTCTTGGTATAGTCAGTTTCTACATAGCTTTCTACAATTATTCCTTTTTGATTAATTAAGAATGTTGCTGGTATTGGTAATTCCCATGATTTATTTGCCGTCAAATTCGGCAAATTCAAGTTGAATTTATTCTCATACACATCTTGCACATCTTTTGACAATATAAATTTTAATTTGTAAAGGGTTATTATTTTGAAATCTGGGTCACTGAGTAAATCAAAATGCAAATTATTCTTTTCGGACATCTTAACCGCATCTTGAGGGTGTTGAGGAGCTATGGCAAGTACAGTCACATTTTTTTGATTCAATTGTTCCTGTACTGATGCAATTTGTTGCATCTCTCGACTGCAGTGTCCGCACCACTCACCACGATAAAAAGATAAAATTACCGGACCTTTTCGTAATATTTCATTTAGAGTCACAATCTTTTCGAATTGATTTTTCAATGAGAAATTGGGTGCTTTTTCACCGGGTTCCAATCCAGGTGCTTCTCCTGATATGGTTAGTTTTTCATTAAATGCTTGAATAATTTCTCGAGGAGTTTGTTTTCCTCTATTAATACTGTCGATTCCTTCCATTTACCTATTTTCACAATAAAATCAAAGTATTTTAATCGTAAGTAAGGTAAATAATTGGATTGTTTGAATGTTAAATATCGTCTTTTGGTTTTTTCAACTCAAAGGTAGTCAGCAGAAGTACCTGGATTTTCTAACATCATTTCTCGAGTAAGTGGTATTGGTGAAGCTCCATAACTTAGAAATTCATCATGAAACTCTTTAAGTACAAATTCTTTACCCTGACTTTCACATTGTTTCCTATAATCTTCCCGCAATTTCATGATCAATAGTTTTCCCAATGTATAATTGAGATACATAGGATCAATAGTTCCCCGTCTTGCTTCCATTGCTGCTGAATCAGTCCCCATCTTAGCTTTTCCTTCAAAAAGTTGCTGAGCCTGTTCCATAGTCATATTACCTGTGTGCATGGCTAAGGAAGCAACAAATCTGCAATTTCTCATCAATGCTGCCTGTAATTGTCCAACTCGGAATTTGGTGGGATCATACAAATCATAACCTAGTTCAAAAGCTAATTCCTCGGTATAATGTGCCCATCCTTCGAGGGTAGTAATGGCAAAACCAAGTTGTCGAATGATTTTTGATTTTTGCTGTTTAATATGGAGAATATGCAGATGGTGTCCTGGCCATACTTCATGTATGGATGTACCATCTAAACTGCCATAATACCATCCTTTCATATAATTGTCAGTCCTCTCCTTATCCCAATTAGGATTTGGTGGTGTAACATAATAATATGCTTCTCCAGTTCCTGTATCCTCTGCAATATCTGCTGTATTCATCTGTGCGAACACAAATGATTGCATGGCTTTGGGTGTCTCCTGTATCACAGGATCATCTCCTGGAGGAATACTGCAAAGATCAGTATCAACTACAAATTTCTTTGCTCTCAGGGTTGATTCAGATGCAGCATCAAGCAATTCACTAGATTTCGGATGGTCTGATTTGACCTCTTCCATGAAATTCTCTCCATTAGCTTCGAGAATTTGTTGTAATGCTTTGGAATTTGCTTCGAGATTTTCTTTTGCTACTTTCTCCAATACCCGTAGGTCGATATCAATAAATTCTTGATGTTTTAATAAATTTCGATATTTTTTCTCTCCAATTGCAAATTCAGGTTTTGTACGTGGCATATATTCGGTTTCAAGTTTTTTAACAAACATTTCTATTGCTTCTATTGCTTTACTGTTTACATCAGACCATTCTTGAATTAATTTATCATCCTCTGAATTGGAAACGAATCCTATCAATTCATCCTTGAGAAATGGTAATACACCTCCAATAGCCATTAAACCAACAGTTAGTTTATCTCGTGGTAAATTTACTTCTAGATTTTCTAAAGCTTGATTTATTAATTGGGGAACAGCTTTTTCTGTTGCAACTATGTGTTTTATTCTTGTATCTAACGGTGCGTAACTTCTAGATGTATAAACATAATTAATACTCATCAAAGTCTCAAAATATGGAAATATAGAAGTCTCATATTCCTTTAAATCATTTAACTCAAATAATTCACTTTCAAGTTTCGATTCAACCAAGCGTAATTCATACAATTTCATTTTATCTTGAGATCCAGTTGAAATATACTCTTTTTTCATATTTTTTACTACTTGTAGATCTTCGTGAACATCACTCACACGATTAGTTACAGCTGATTTGGATAAGTCTGGTGATTTACCATAAGTTCCTAATATCCCCACGTATTGAGCTAAAGACAAATGGTGATTAAGATATCTCTCAGCTATTCCTAGTAATATTTCTGACATTTGAATAAATTAGAAGCTAATGGTAACGTATTAAGTACTTTGAGATTGCCACGATAAATCGAACCAATCACTAAATAATATTTAATTAATTCTTGAATGATGAAAATTAATTGCTTCTCAAAGCAATATGTTTATCAATTTCCGGAACACTCATTCCAAAATAGTTATATATAATTTTTCTTACAATATACCTATAGTAAATTAAATTGGAATAAACATTCCAAAAAAAAACTAAAGGAAAAATTAAAATGAGTAATAAAGAATCTAATAATGCTAAAAAAACAGCGCTTATAACCGGCGCAAATTCCGGAATTGGTTATGAAACCGCGGCAGTACTTGCTGAGCAGGGTTATGGTAAAGTTATTCTTGGAGTACGTACAAATGAAAAAGGAGAAATTGCAAGAACAAAGTTGATTGAACGTACTGGCAAGCAAGTTTTTGATGTATTAGCTGTTGATATTGCTGAAACTAAATCAGCTGATAATGCAGTAGATGAACTCAAAAGTCGAAAAGACAAAATTGATTTACTTATCTTAAATGCAGGAATGAGTAGCGGAGGGAACCGAATCTTTAATTCCGGTGGTGTGGAAATGACCTTTGCTAATATAATCGGCCATCATGTTTTAACTATGAATCTCATTAAGGATGGTTTAATGGGTTCGGATTCACATATCGTAGTCGCAGGATCTGAAGGAGCTCGGGGTGATATGATGGGTATGAGTCCTGTAGATTTTGGTCCATTCGCAGATGAACATTTTGAAGGGGATCTAGTAAAGGCTCTTGAGACAATTGCAAAATATGAATCTCCCTATGAAGATAAAGCAATGAATATTTATGTCACTTCGAAAGTCTATACCAATTGGTGGGCTGCGGTTCTTTCAAGAAAACTTCCACACGGTATGGTTGTTAATGCTGTTTCCCCAGGTAGTGTTCCTAGTACTAATTTTGCTCGTGATCAAGGCTTTTTCATGCGTCGAATTATGGTACCTATGATGGGAAGCATTGGTCGATTTATGGGTATGTCTTGGAATATACGAAATGCAGTAGATCGTTACATTGAAGCCGGTGAATTTGATGCTGATAATACTGGACATTTCTATGCATCACCTCCAGGCAAATTGGTTGGTAAAATGGAAATCCAAAAAAATGAACATTTTCTAAATCGTGATTATCAGGAAGCTGGTTGGAAGGCTATAGTTAATCTTGCTGGTGGAGTAGATTATCCCTTAACATCGTGATCATATTATTTAAGTTAGTTTTAGAAATCAACTATAATTCCATCTAGACAATAATGTTCAGACAAAATTTTACAAATAATTTCAATTATTATTAACAAAATTTCAACAATTTGCTCATATTATTTTTATGGATAGATCAATAATACAATCCATCGAAAAAATGAAGTATGAGATAAATGGTATCTTCACAAATTCAAGATTTGAAAGGGGGGAATATGATGACTTCTTCGATACCTAAGAGATGGACTAATATCTTTATATTATTTATTCTACTGATTACACAATTGTTTTCTCAATCTTTGACCAATTATCACCCCATCCTTAGTGCCTTTGGACAACAAAATCAAGATTATTACTTTTATGAAGGGTTTGAAGGACTATCCACCGCCGACCTCTTGTTGGAAGATTTTGTTATAGAGGTAACCGGTGAGGTACCCTTTGGAATTACTTCTGAATCTGTACACAATGATTCAAATTCTCTCTTTGTGGGACCTAGCACATGTAGTAGTTTTTGTTTTGATAATTTCTCTGTAACAATAACCATTTCTTCCATAAATCTCGCAAATGGTGCATATGCAATTTCATACTGGCGACGAGAATCTTTTGATTTTGGTGGAGCAATTATAATTTTTATTGATGGAATAGACGTATACAACGAAGATGGAGCGGATGGAGTATGGAATACAGGGGTAGATACCGGCTGGTATCAGCGATTATTTTTCTTTAATGGTCCAATTAATTCATTAACTTTTTGGGAAACTGATTTAACTAGTTCAAATACTATTTTCATCGATGATATTGTAATTCAAGACTCATTGAGTATAGATCCTTCTACTTTAGTCACGACACAAATCGATCAATCAACAGAACCTCCAATTGGAACCTCTACAGTAATTTATAATCCACCTCCTGTTGAGACTAGGCTTGATATAGGCTTCCTTCAAAATGGACTAGCGTTAACAATTCCTGCAATTGTTATTGCAATTATAGTTGTTAGCATAAAAAAAGGAAGCTCTCCACCTCAATACTCAAGAAAGATTCCACCAGAAATGAAAAATCAATCATTCGAAAATATGCCAAATACAAAAGATCCATTTTGTGGTACATGTGGTGAAAAAATTGATTTTACAAAATTTTTCTGTGGTAATTGTGGATCTAAATGGTAATGAAATTCATAATGAAAATGAGAAAGCTTCATTGATCTGCATTCTAAACTAGAAGATCAAAGTTAATTGATTCTAGATTTTCGATTATTTGTTGCATCAAGCGCTTGAATATTACTCTTTCTTCTATTGAGAAAGATTTGAAGGTTTCCTTTTCAATTATCCCCCAAATTCTTGCAATTTCTTCTTGCAAATTTTCTCCCTTCCTCGATAAATTAACTCTTGTTACTCGTTTGTCTTTCTCATCTTTTGTCATTATAAGAAATCCCTGATCCTGAAGACCTTTAGTTACTTTAGTCACTGTAGGCGGTTTGGTTTTGAGAAATCCAGCCAACTCGTTTAGAACGATATTGGGTTTCTTTGCAAGTCTTGTTAAAACCATTTCTTGCCCAGCAAAAAGACCGATTGTTTGCAGGAGGGAATTTGTTACAGATTTATGATTCTTAGAAACTTGGGCAATCATGAAACTGAGTGTAGAAGTGATATCAAATTCTTGCATGTCTAAGTAATTAATTTGCTTGTAAATATAAAAACTCATGGAACGAATAATCATATTATGCCATTTTGAGGTCACAGAAAGTCTTCTTTGTTTTAAATTTGAAAATAAAACTCATTATCTCAAAGAAAATATTTATTAGTCATCTAACTAATATTAATTAGATGTCTAACAAAACAATATTAGTTTTTGGAGCAACTGGAAATATGGGAGGATCTGTCATTCGTGCCATTTTGGGTAAAGGGTATGATCTTAGAGCATTGGTAAGAGATCCTCATAATACAAAATCTGAACTACTTAGAAAGAAAGGAGTAAATTTGGTTGAAGGAAATTTTGATGATTACCAAAGTATGGTATCAGCAGCTAAAGGAGTAAATATAGTTTTTATTGTAACTCCAGTCACACCCGAGGAGGCAAAAATGGGTATAGCTGCCATTAATGCCGTTACCGAAGCTGGCGTTAAACATATCATCTTTAATTCAGTTTCTGATTCAGATAATAATACTGGAATTCCTCATTTTGATGCAAAAAGGGAGGCAGAAATTGTTCTTGAACAGGGAAATGTGCCATACACTATTGTTGGTCCAGTATTTATTATGGATAATTTAATTTCACCTTGGGTACTTCCACAAATGAAGGAAGGGAATTTTGTTCAACCCATGTCTGGTGTTACCCAATTACAAGTTATTTCTTTCCAGGATGTAGGAAAATTCGTTTCTTTGATAATTGAAAAACCAGAAAAATTTCTCAACAAAAGAATAGATATAGCGGGCGATTCTCTTACTTCAATCGAGATGAGTAGTTATGTAAGTTTGGCATCTCGTAAAGATATAAAGTATGTCCAGAGTCCTTCAGATACTTATCCCGAGGATCTACAAAAAATGTATTCTTGGTTTGAAAATGTTGGATATTCAGTGGATCTCAATGAACTTTATCAAAAATATCCCGAGGTTAAATGGACCTCATTTAAAGATTGGACAAAAATGCATGACTTAGCTGGATTGCTTAGTAATTGATTGATTGAATTTTGGAATTAAAACATATGAGGGTTTAAAGGTGTTATAGTCCAAATTTCTAGGAAACTCTCTGTTTTTACTAACAGCACAAGTCTTTCATTGGGAAATTCCTTTTGATTTCATGGAGTAGTTTAAATATTCATATGGATATACATATACAGATGACAAGTAAGACTATAATGATTGAAGAAGAACTCTATAATACACTAAAGGAATTAAAAAGAAATCGAAGTTTTTCAGAGTATCTTAGATATCTGCTACAAAATGTCAATCGACCTCCTTCTTCTAGTCTTGGTGTACTTCGCAATGTCAAAGATCCTTTCAACTATGAAGAAATAAAGAAAGAAAGGAAGGATCGAAATGTTACTTTTTGACACAAGTGCTATTATCCGCTGGATGAGTGCAGACAAAGATAAATTTAATGTTGCATCAAGAGTTGGAATTTCAGTTCTGTCAATTTCAGAACTATTACCAAGAGCCATGTTTAAGGGGAAAAAGCACATAAAAGGATTGGAACTCTTTTTATCCGAGGTAGATATTTTTCCATTGAATGAAAAGATTGCTAGGATTGCCAGTGATGGAAAATTTAAGTTAATTAAAAAGGGAAAGGAAAAATCGTTAATTGATCTCTGGATTGCCGCAACGGCAAATTATTATGGCTTGAAATTATTTACTTTGGATCGAGATTTCGAGGATATTAGTAATGTAATTCAGATCGAGCTGGAATTATTAAAATAAAAAAATTTTCTGGTTTTTATACAATAGAATTCAGACGATTCGCTAAGTAAATCGTTTGATAAACAATTTTTTTAATCGGTCAATCAATAGAATTATTTTAATTGTAATCACTGGTAAAAAACATAATGAGTATTATTGTAGAATATTTGATTATGCCTTTAATCATTATTTCCTTCCTGGTAATTGCAATTGTTGTTTTCAGAATATACAAAGAATACAGACATAATAGTCACAAAATAATTTCATTTGCAATGCTGTTGATGTTCATAGAAAGTGTACTTATAGAATTGGCAGAATTTAGTTCGAATTATGATTTAGTTAGGATAATTTATATTTTTATTAATATCTTAGTTGTAATAACAATATACCTATGGGTAACAGCTCTATTACTCTTTAGATATGGTGTTTACAATTTTACCACCAATTTATCCGCACTATTATTTGGATTCGTAGCAGCTTTAATTTCATTGGGTGAAGACGTAACGTTGGAATTTGATCAAGCGAATGAATATTGGTACACAGTAAACCCAAATTATTCGATTCTGGCATTTACACCCCTGATAATATTTGTATTGTATGAAACTGCTTATCCGATTCTATAATTTCATTTGCAATGCTGTTGATGTTCATAGAAAGTGTACTTATAGAATTGGCAGAATTTAGTTCGAATTATGATTTAGTTAGGATAATTTATATTTTTATTAATATCTTAGTTGTAATAACAATATACCTATGGGTAACAGCTCTATTACTCTTTAGATATGGTGTTTACAATTTTACCACCAATTTATCCGCACTATTATTTGGATTCGTAGCAGCTTTAATTTCATTGGGTGAAGACGTAACGTTGGAATTTGATCAAGCGAATGAATATTGGTACACAGTAAACCCAAATTATTCGATTCTGGCATTTACACCCCTGATAATATTTGTATTGTATGAAACTGCTTATCCGATTCTA
>MDVR01000059.1 GCA_001940725.1 Candidatus Heimdallarchaeota archaeon LC_2
CAATTTTTGTGCAATATGAAAATTTAATCCCAGATCAGTTTCTATTCTTAGTAAAAATTTGCTTGTTAGACTTAATTCCTTTGCAAGTTGTATCTTCTCCTCTTCATCTAAATCTTGACCTTTTTGAATAATACGCTTTTTTAAATTTATCATCTCATACTCCCAAATAAAAGAAGATTGCATTATAGGAATTTCTTTATTTGTTTCAGAGACTTTATCTTGATTATTAGTTATTTAGCGTCCCCCAGTAGTATGTGATTAGAACCTTATAAAAAAGTAGGCTAAGTCCACATATTATCTTATCGGCTATCTAATATAAGAATGAAAAAAACAATAACCCATTTTTATGAACCATATATGATGTATTAATAAAAAAGGCTTGAAATTCTCTTATTGAAAAATCCATCCCTCTTATTTGTATGGGAATATATTATATTCCCACTATTTCATAGGATTTCATCCCATTTTCATTCTAATAGGTTCTCTAATTTTCCAAATACAAGATTTTGAACTTTAATCTCATTCCCACTTAATCATAAAAGACTCAATTTGCCTCTGAAACCCCTGTAATCGGTAGTCGAGTTCATTGGATTGGATTTTCTAATTTACCAGGTGAATTTTTTTTGAGCAGATTGAGACTAGGGGTAGGATTCGTTGCTACCGACATTTTTACAGAAAGAAGTGTAAATTCGTTCGAGATAAATGGAGAAATGAAGTCTGGACAGAGTGGTGGGTCTATTTTTGATTCACTAACAGGAAAAATTTTAGGGTTGGTTCAGGCTTCAGCTGGGAATATGAAACAATTGGATCATCATAAGGAAAAAATTCTTAATGCACTCCAAACAACAATGGGACCGATTTTTGAAATGGTGAGTGAGAATATAAGATACCAAGAATGGAAAGTAGGAGAAGAATTAAAAGAGAAAGAGTATGAAGAAAGCAAAGGACCAAAAGTTGTGAAACCAAAACTGGATCTTGCAGAAGTCGCACCAGTTTGGACAACATTCAAAACAAGTATTCCTGCAGGAGATTACATTGAGTTTCATCAGTTGATTTTAGAAATTTCGGGATCTCTAAGGAGGAGGTTGATTTATCACATCTAAAATTAGACGATAATAAAATTGCCTATTCGCCAGTGATAGCTTTACTTCAAAGTATTTTGGCTTTATTTAATAGTTATAGTGAATTAATTGATGCAATTCATGCATTATATCAATGGGAATTGGATATAGCATTACAAATGATGAAATCTTAACATTTTTAAAAACAAGTGAATTTCCAATTTCATAATATTTCAATTCCTTTTTCAAGTAAAAATAATTCTCATTAGCCAATGATTAATTCTCCATGAACTAATTTGTCTTCAATGTGAATTAAATCAGGCTGAAGTTCTTTTCCTAATAAAATATACTTTTGTCCTTCCTTTTCCTTATTAATTTTAATTAGTACATAACCGTACAGCAAAAATATCAGAGGTTCATTATTTGCGTTACCTAGAATTTTCTTAAGTAATGAAAATGATTTTTGATAGTCTTCAAGAATATAGTAACAATAAGCCATTTGTATAACAGGATAAAAGTCCTTTTTCTCTAACTTGGAAAAGTATTCAAATGACTCAATTGCTTTCTGATAATTTTTCTTAATGAATTCATTTTTCCCTATTTCATAAATTCCATCATATATGCCTTCATTCGGTATTTGCATTTCTTCAAAATATTTATTTGATAAATCTAATTCACCAAGCTCTCTATATATACTTCCAATACGAAAGGTTGCTTTAACTTTTAAGTTTACATCTTCTGTAGAATTAATAACATTCTTATGTAAAGTAATAGATTCTTCAAAATTACTAAGCATTTCTTCCATATCACCCATAAACATCACTAAGTCTAAATTATCAGGAGATTTTTCGTTCAAAAATTTAGAAATCATAAGAGCTTCTGAATATTCTTTTAACCTTGCCAAAAGTTCTCGTATTGCATCAAGGATCTCTATACTGTTATATTCTCTAAAGAAATTAGTATAAAAGTGGTTATTTACAAATTTCTTCAAAGTATCTATAAGTATCTCAATATCTTCATCAAATTGTTCTTTCGGAAAGAAATGAGGTTCTTTAGTTAGACCTAAAAAATATGATCTGATCATGATAAATATTGCATTTTGATTATTTTCATCAAAATCAATTACTTCTGACGCCTTTTTAAAAGAATTATAGTATTCTTCTTTCAATAATAAATAATTTGCCCATTGCAATCTCGGAGCTACATAGGAAGGATTTAATTTTATGGCGTATTTGAATTTTTCAATTCCACTTTCATCACCTGAGTTGATAAGAGCTGCTCCCCAATGATAATTGACGGAAGGGAATCTCTTTAAATAATTACTAAGTCCTTCAAAAATAGAAATTGATGATTTGTACTGTCCAATATTGAGATAGGTAAAGCCCTTGGTTATTTTAATTACATCTACATAATTTGAATTTAAGCTTTCAAAGAAATTTTCATTTTCATTTATGACATCAAGTACTTTCTGATATTGAGGGCTGTAATATAGAGAATGGATATAGTTGAATAATAATGCAAATTTTGAAAATGAGGTAGTGTCTTGATTATCTAATATTGGTTCTATATCGATTAACAATGAATAAAATCGATTTGCATATGAATAATTTCTTCGCAAGTACCAGAAATTTGCAGTGAGAAAATATCCTCGTTGAATAATATATGATTTCCTAATTTCTTGGTTTTCTATTAATTGTTCGAATTTTATAGGTATATTTTCAATTTCTCTGAAGGTTTTTTCTAAAATTGCAATTTTTTTCATTGTCCGCTCTTTTGGAAGATCCAATAGAAAAGGAGATAATAGTGAAGGCATTATTTCCGGTACGAGTTCTGATAGAATGTTTAGTTTACTACTTAACTGTTCTTTGTATAAATTTAAGTAATTTTTAGGATAATTTATTTGTTCTTTAATAAATGTTTGCAGATTTTGAAGCTCCTGAACAACTAAATCAATATTTTGATCTTTAATATTTTTCAATTTCATATCGATATCAAATGATTCAGCAAGTTTTGATAAAATTTTCTGATCTTTTGTTATTGGATAAAATGATGATGGTATGTCTAAATATTGGGTCGCTATCCAAAACGTATCTGGATCTGTAAGTTGTTCGCTGATCCCATCCCCATCAATTATCTCCAAAGATAAATTATATTTTTCCATTGAATTTTTTTTTATCCGATTAATAACTCCAATTGGAATGTCTTCACTATGATAATAATATATCCAATCTATTTTATCTAATTTCGAGATAGTTGCAATATCATCGTTAATCTTTTGTTCATAATTTTTGTTCAATGAACAGGCAAAAATAATTTGCCTTGATGTTGGTGATCTTCCAATGAAATAATGATCTTCTTTTTTTGTATCAAAGAAAACTTTGTATGAACGAAAATCGATACCTTGGTCACCAAGACTACTTACAGGACCAGTTGATGATATTACATTAGTGACAACTTTTGATTTTGCTAAATTTCTACAAAGATGCTCAAATTTATGATGAGCATTATTAGCACCCAACCGTGTCAAGTTATAACGAATATATTCTTTGAGTTCAACAAGATTTTGCAACAAGTTAAATTCTTATTAATAATTGAAAAATACTATTTTGTGAGATCAGAAATTTACTAGCAGCATTAATATGTCAATATCATTAGTTCATTAGGTGTCTAATTTTCAGCCGCTTCATTTATTTAGCCTGTTTATTCTAATATTGCCCCTTCTAATAATATGTCAATAATTGATGTGAAAATTATATTGACTTTTTTAATTTCTAATATATGTCTCCTTAATGAGAACAAATTTCGGAATAATACCTTTGTTATTTGAATTTAGCAAAATAATTCTATTTTACCTCGGCCACGTTTTTTCTCATCTTTCATTCCTATTAATTCTTATAGAAAATGTGACTATTCCCAATCTTTCGATTTATCCTATTTCTATTTAATTGTAAAAGACTCAGTAAATAAATAAATTCTTAGAATATCATGTCCCGGACACTAATACATTTTTGGTAATCTTCCATTCGGCTTTCATTATTTTTCGCTTCGCTGATCAACTTCATTTCTTCACCTTCATTCAACCAACTATAACTAATTTCATTATGAAAAGGTCTAGCAATGGTCATAATTGTTCCTGGATTCGGTTTTACCTTGGGATGATATTCTTTCAGTGCATTTTGAGCCATAGGTAATTTTACTGGACCAAATTCAACGAACTGAGGTGAGAATTTAACTGAAGTTTGTGAGAAATGATTTTTAACAAAATTAGTTCCTTTTGCTGCAAGTTGAAATTCAGTTATTTCAGCAGCAGTCTTTGCTATAGTTAAAAATTTCTTACCTTTCTGTTGTTGAAAAAACCCTTTGATAACATTCCAAATTTTTAAAGCACCAATTCTTGGATTAGTTAAATATCCAATTTTACCATTCTCCATTAAAATTTTGTCAAATTGCGTTTTTCTCATAATATCTAGAAGATCACTTGCAACCCCTGGATTTGCTTGTTCAAGATGAATATGCCCAAAATCCGGAGACAAAGGTGTGTAGCAACAAATTAAATCAATGATTTCTGCCAATCTGAACTTTGCTTCATCTTTGTATTTCTCAAATGAAAGACCCGGAACAAATTCTCTTAAATTTTGTATTCTACTCTCACCTATTGCCGATTTATATTTTTCTGCAATAATTAGATCGTAAAGGAGATCACCAGCATTATTTATGAATACCGTATCTGGCCACTCTAATTCCATTTCTGTGAATGGGAATATGTAATCTGAAACGAGTTTATAAACGGCTCTAGTTTTATCTACCATTTTTATCATACCTTTTCTTTGAGAAGGAAGTTCATCCAAAGCCATTTGTAAATTGTCTTGAGCCTTTCCACCAACAAATGGAACAATTAACTGATCAGCTCCTCTTGTTAAACATGCAATAGCGTAACTTTTCACTAAAGGTACCTTGATTGATTTTCCCTTCAAAACCCCTACTGATTCGGCATATCTCATTAGTATTGGGCTTTTTGCCATGAGTTAATATAGGGTTACTTAAATTTGAATGTTGTGCTTTGTCGGATCCTGTAGTTGGTATATTGTCAATTAACTTTTTTAGATCTTCCATTTAACACCGTTATAAAATATACAGCTTAGGTACTTCCACTTTTTAATACTAATTTTGAGAATATTAAATCAAAATAATTAATTTATGAATTCATTCCCACTAATTTGTATGAAAATACTGCTATTCCCGCTTTTTCATAGGAATTCATTCCCAAACCTATGAAATCTAGATACCAAATTTTGAACTTTCAGAAGTAATTCAAAAATTCTCATTACCATTTAATTGTAATAGACTCTCCAAATTGGATCTCAACTGATTTATTAATGCTCTTCGACGATCCTTAAGATCATAAAATCTTTCCAGCAGATCTTGGAGAAATACGTAATCTTCATCTTTTTCAGATGCTTTGATGACATTCATCCTCAAGGCTTGAGCGATAACAAACGCATCAATTAGATCTGATTTCACTGATTTCGAAAATGCATCCCGTAATCTTGATATTTCAAATGGATTGCTCATAATCACTTGATAGTTCTTTTTCTTCAAGTAATGGCAGAGATTACCTGCTAAAGGTCCAGTATTTTCCATAGCAAATACTGGTGAGCGAGCCTTTGGAAGCAACTTTAACAATTTTTTAAATCATTTAAAATCTGGGGAGATTTGAAAAGTATTCAGCACTATGCCTGATTCATTCATAGAGCAAATTTCAACAAAATGTTTAGAAACATCAATTCCTATAAACAATGACTGTAAGGTTTTTTGGTTAGTATAATTCATATCACACACTCACAATTGTGAACTGGCAAGGTTACTTCATTGCCACACGCTTTCGGCAGTTCTTGGTAATAACATACTGATAATCGTGGTCTTGAAGCACAACTCATTCTACTACGCGGGATCCTGGCCCCAATCATCCTAAAGAGTTCTTACCTTGTCTTTTTTTCACATTGTTAACAATTTGTTGTTAACACTATGTAATATCAGGTACTTATCAGTCTGAGACACATATATACTTTTTATAGTAATATTGGTTACAAATGTTTTCACCTAATTAAAAAACAATTAATAATGATATATTTCGAGGAATACCTATGAGAGCAATTGTACAATCAAAATATGGGTCACCTGATGTTCTTGAGCTGAAAGAAATTGCAAAACCTACTCCCAAAGATAATGAAGTACTCATCAAAATATTTGCAACAACGGTAACGTTCGGTGATATTTCGGCACGAAATTTTAGAAAAATATCCCCTCGCAAGTTCGCAATGCCATTTATATTTTGGCTCACCGCTCGCTTTATGTTTGGTCTTAGAAAACCAAGAAAAAAAACACTAGGCTGCGAATTCGCAGGTGAAATTGAGGACACTGGCAAAGACGTAAAACTATTTAGCAAGGGTGACGAAGTTTTTGGATATCGCGGTCCAAGCCTTGGCGCTAATGCAGAGTATCTAAGTGTGCCTGAAGACGGGATTGTAGCAATAAAACCGACTAATATGACCTATGAAGAAGCTGCTGGGATTCCTTATGGGGCATTAACCGCGTTGAATTTGCTTAAAAAAATAAATATTCAGAGTGGACAAAAGGTTCTCATCAATGGAGCTTCTGGCGGGATAGGTTCAGCTGCAGTACAGCTTGCCAAGTCTCACTTTGGGGCAGAAGTTACAGGTGTATGCAGTACCACGAAATTAGAATTGGTGAAAACTTTGGGAGCTGACAAGGTAATTGATTACACTAAGGAGGATTTTACTAAAAATGGTGAGATTTATGATCTTATTATTGATATATTGGGTAAGAGTTCATTTTCGAAGTGCAAAGGTTCGCTTTCCCATAACGGAATCTATTTGTTAGCCAGCTTTAAGATGAGACAGCTTTTACAAATGCTACGGACTAAGATAATAGGTAGCAAGAAGGTAATATGTGCTTTATCATTAGAAAATGCCGAAGATCTAATTTTTATTAGAGATCTTATTGAGGAGGGAAAGATAAAGTCGGTAATAGACAGACGTTATGCACTAGAGCAAATTGCTGATGCTCATAGGTATGTTGAAAAAGGGCACAAAAAGGGACATGTAATAATAACTTTAGATCATCTTTAGATGAGACCCGAATATTTGATAAAATGTAATACTCTCGTTATTTCTGCAAAATTATCAACAAAATTTTTCTTTGAAAAATACTTCGCAGTCGCATTTATTTTGCAATCAATCTCAAAAACTTGTAATTAATATGATAGAAATAGATAATTCATATATAAATCAATCTCATTTATTTTGCAAACTCACATCAATTAAAGAGTTGTAATATATTCAGATAGACGGTTAAATACAGGTGCCCAACCATTTAGGCCACCATCTCTCATCTGTTTAGAAGTGATATTCGATTGTATAAACACCATCTGTGTCTTATCACCGTCTTGACTAAGTGTTATGGTGATTGTACTCATAGGCTCCAAACTCGGGACATTTTGTGTGAAAACAATTTTATTTGGAGGATCAATCTCTTTATACTCTCCAAATAATTCAAAGTCAAAACCCTTATCCGGCGAATGCATAACTATCTTATATTTTCCTCCTACTACAATATCAGTCTCCACTGCCTTTATTTCCATATTTTTGGGTATCTGCCATTGGGAGATGTGCTCTGCTTTTGTTAATACCTCGAACACAAGGTTCTGTGGTGCTGTAAACTCACGAATCATCACAAGTGTATCTTCGGTTGTTTCATTTAGTTTAAGAAGTTCTTGACTCATTTTTTTTTGTCTCCTTTTTTTCTTTTTCTTTTTGTAGTTCAATTAAATAATCATCCAATTTGTTAAAGCTCTCCTCCCAAAACTCTCGATAGAAATCAATCCAGTTGTCGACTTTTTTCAGAGGTTCAATATCTGCACTGAGAATATACTTTTTTCCATCTCTTCTTCTACCTAACAAACTGGCCCTTTCTAGTACTTTGAGATGTTTAGAAACAGCGGCAAGACTCATGTCATAAGGTTCAGCTACTTCTGAGACAGATAGTTCTTTTCGAACTAGCCGTTTCAAAATATCTCTTCGCGTACTATCAGCAAGTGAGTTGAAGATTTGATCCAATTGAATATTCATTTAACCACATGGTTGAATATAATTTAGTGTATATAAATATTTCATTCAACTAAATGGTATAATGTTTCTTATCCAATCAAATACCAATATCAATGTCTGATATTACTATTGATTTTTTACTATCTTTACCAATACGTGAGATTTTAAATCAAATTTATGCGCATGGAAAATCGCATCAATTCCCTGATCACTTTAAATTAGTATTCACTCCCATCTTATCAGTTAACTTTCCCTTTGTTATGAATTAAAACCCACAATTCAACTTTTTCATTTTTCCGCCAGTTCTTTCTTTTTGTCTTTTTTGAAGAAGGTTTTACACTTTGTTGCATATGTAGCTCTTTCTTAAATCGATCATATTTATTTAACTCATCTAGAATGGGATGAACATCATCTACTTCTACAATCTCAGCAAGGTTAGAAAATAATAATACAAGTTTACCCTCTTTTTCTAAATGCTGTTTAGCCTGCTCAAAAAAACGTGGGAATAGATCAGCCTCATAATAAATGGCTTTATCTATTCCTTCCCCTAACTCATGTTTAGCAATTAGCCAAGGAGGGTTAAATACAATTAAATCAGCCTTGAAATCACAATTTGCGAATAAATCACCATGCTTTAGGGAAAGTCTATTTGAAAAACCCAACCTTTCACTCTCTTGAGCAGTTCCAATTATGGCATTTTTGTTTGAATCAGTCCCTAAAACCTCTGAAAACCCATTTTGTAATAACTGAAATGACAACACTCCACTGCCTATTCCAACATCAATTGCATTTTTCTTAGTTCCTTTATAGCTTCTTAACCACTTATCAAACAGTTGTAAATGATCAAATCTAGTAGGAAAATAGATTCCAAAAAAAGGATGAATTTGTAAATTTAAGATTTTGATATCTATGCCATTTTGATACCACTGCCAAGAACTATTAAGTCCTTGAACATCTGGAAAGGAGATTAAAAATTCTGAAACTTCAGGATATAGGATTTTTAGCCAACCAATTTCAGGTGCTTTTCTGACTTGAAGTTTATTATCTACGACCATCAATAATAATCTATGTGAAGCGTTTCTAAATGCAGAACGATACTGTCGCTGCCCTTGATAGTTATGATTAACATAATTACTTTTTAGAAATTTTTTTAATTCTTCCAAAACCTGTAACCCATTAAAATAAAAATCTTCGATAAGAACATATTTTCCTTTTATTAGATCTTCGATAATTTCACCAGGATCCATTTTATTATGAAAACTGGTAACTTCTATATCCGAGATAATTATATCTGGTTTGTTTATATCGTCAAAAACCATATCTCAATTCTCTTAAATTACTTGCATTTTGCAAGAGAATCTTATTCTGCATATTCTTAACTAATTATTAATTTGGTTCTTAACTTATCGTATTTTCGTGTTCAAAAATCGAATATTATTATAATCAAATTAGAAAAGTGTAAAATCATATTAGTTGCAAATTGGAGTTAAGGTATTTAAATGGAACTTCACGAAATTATAGAGAAATCAAAAAAACTCAGAAACTCTTTAGATAATCTGGTAGATATACTAATACGACATGAAGATCTGTTCTCCAAAGTATCTGATAATTGGCGTGTAAAGGACGTTTTGGCTCACATCTCTTGGCATGAGAGGGAAATGGAAAACTTGATTAATAATATGTCATTAGAAGGTTCAGAATATTGGTTACTCCCTTTACAAGAGAGGAATGAAAAAATATTCCAAGATTATTTTGATATTGGTGAGAAAGAGCTTCTTAATGAATACAAGCAGTCATTTCTCGAAATGATAAATCAAATGAAAGACATGACCTCAGAAGCAATGACAAATCCAAAATTATTTGATAAAATGCCTATAGATTGGGAACCTTGGAAAGTAATTGCTGGAAATACCTTTGAACACTATGAAGATCATATCAAGCAACTTCAAAATTCTTTCGTGTATCTCACCTGACTGGAAAATTAGGTTACCAATACAAATAAATCATCAGATTGACTCACTTTCATACTTTGATATAAGACAGTCAATACTAGCAAGTATATCGTAATTTTTTGAAATATGAACTGTTCAAATGTGATTCCTCTAATAAATAATACAGTAAAAAATCCTACCATCATTAGAGATATATAACTCAATCTACTGTCCATGGCTGTCGTCGTGGCTAAATTAAGACAAACAAACCAGGTATGCCCCGACAGTAATAACATTTGAGCAATTGAAGTGGAAAAAAGAAATATCATTGTTGAAGTCGAATGTAAATTATGTACATCGTTGTCAAGACTAAAGATTCCGATCATTATTAAAAAAACGAATGACGAAATTCCTAATAACATCCCAATAATTGATTTGATTTTCGAGTATCCTTTTTGTCGCAATAAGTAAAATGTCAAAGGATAGAACATGGACATGAAAATTCCAGTAAATACTAAAGTTGAATTAAATAATAATCCAAATTTGCCTGTACCAAGATCGCTAAGCCATTGATTTGTGAAAGAATAATCTGGTTTAATTAACATTGCAAAAGTGGAACCAAAAAGAAAGGTTAACAATCCTATATATGTAAAATTCAAATAAGTTCTTTTCTTTATCAAATATTCTTCTACAAACATTAATTCACCTCAAGACTTGTTCTACCAATTATTGGCAATTACAAGTCATCATCACAATCCTATTATATCTAGATTCATTGGCTCAAGCTTATATAAACAATTGTAATTACAAATCTTACTCATCTACTAATATTTTATTGATTTGGCCAATTTTAAATGTGTAGAGAAATACAAATACGATTTTATTAAGGTTCAAGTTTATATTCTGGTTATATTAAAAATTAATTATATTGTTAATTTTACCAATTTTAATAATCCCTTAGCTTAATCCTTAAAATTGAAAAATCATTCTTTTGATCCATGAAAACAGATTTCTATATGGATGCTGCAATTCAAGAGGCAAAAAATGGTTTAGAAAAAGGTGGTATTCCTATAGGATCAGTTTTGGTTCTTGATGGTAGAATAATTGGACGAGGACATAATCAACGAATACAAAAATCAAGTTCCATACTTCATGCGGAGATGGATTGTCTGGAGAATGCAGGCAGATTAACTGCAAAAGAATATGCAAAATGTACAATATATTCAACGCTTTCTCCTTGTGATATGTGTTCGGGAGCGATTCTGTTGTATAAGATACGGACAGTTATTTTGGGAGAAAATCAATCATTCATTGGTCCAGAAAAATATGTTCAATCACGAGGGGTTGAGATTATTAATTACGATAATAATGAATGTAAACAAATGATGAACGAATTCATGAATTCCAAACCTGAACTGTGGAATGAAGATATTGGAGAATAATTTAACTATAAGGAAAATTTATGCGGAAAATCATTCAGCGAGACTATTTTTTTTATGTACATATAATTTCTGTATAGATTATGGTTGTAAAATGTGGACTAATACAAGCTAAAGTTGTACCATTTGATGAAAATACTCCGTTAGAAAAAATAAAAGAAGACAACATTGTCAAACATGAAAAGATGATCAAAGAAGCTGGAGAAAAAGGTGTCCAGATACTTTGTTTACAGGAAATATTCTATGGACCATATTTCCCAGCGGAGGAAACAACAAAATGGTATGATATGACAGAACCAGTTCCAGGTCCCACAACAGATCGTATTGCAAAGTTAGCAGCTCAATATAATATGGTAATAATAATTCCAGTTTATGAAGTAGATCAACCAGGAGTTTATTACAATACAGCAGCTGTTTATGATGCTGATGGAACTTATTTGGGAAAATATCGTAAAAATCATATTCCACAAGTTAAAGTAAATGAGCAACATGGATTTTTGGAAAAATTCTATTTCAGACCCGGTAATTTAGGCTATCCCGTTTTTAAAACAGCATATGGCACAATAGGAGTTTACATTTGTTATGATAGACATTTTCCAGAAGGTGCTCGAGCTTTAGCATTAAATGGAGCTGAGATAATATTTAACCCCTCAGCTACAATAGCAGGTCTGAGTGAATATCTTTGGAAATTGGAACAACCTGCTCATGCTGTTGCAAATGGTTACTTTGTAGGTGCAATAAATCGAGTAGGAACTGAAGCCCCTTGGAATATGGGGCATTTCTATGGGTCATCTTACTTCTGTGACCCACGAGGTGAGTTCCTTGCTCAGGGAAGCAGAGAAAATGATGATATAGTCATTGCGGATATAGATTTTGATAAAAATAAAGAAGTTCGTGATACATGGCAGTTCTTTAGAGATCGAAGACCTGATACTTATGATTCTCTTGTAGATGGATAATAAAATTCATTTATTCGTCCATTTAATTTCTAGCATAGTTACGTCTCTATATTCGACAAATTTTTTTCCTGTAAGTGTAAAACCATTTTGTTTGTAAAACTCCAATGGGCTATGATATTGAGTTCCATCCCTACGTTTATAGCGGTTAACAGGTACAACAACCCCGTATAATTCATTATAATGTTGTTTAGCATTTAATAATAATTTGCTACCTATTCCTTTTCTTTGAAAATCTCGATGAACTAGCATATTGAAATGGTAAAGACCTTGTCTTTCAGCAAAAGATATCATAAGCCATCCTATTAATTTATCCTCAGATGTTGCTATTATCACTTTCAAATTCTCATTTTTACTTAAAAAATTTTTAAATGACCCATATTTTATTTCTCGGGTAAATTTAGGATATTCTGATGAATTTAATTCAATATACTGTTCTATGTAATTGCTCTGAATCTTCGATCCAATCAGTACAATAAATTCGATATTATCCAATTATTTTAACATACTCCTCAATTATTATAAACATCATGGTCTTTTAGTTGTAGCAGCGTAAAATTTATATCTAGGATGAGTACTAGATTATTTCTTCAATTTAACGATTTAAATTTGATTCAAACTTATTCAACAGTACTAATGAATTTACTATTGTGTCTGTTTATCTCGTCTGGTGCTACAAGGTTTGCCAAATGTTCTACTCTATAAGGGTAATCATTTTTCCATTTTTAACACCTTGTGAAATGGCTTTCGAAATTTGATAATAATCATACATATCTTCTTTACAAATCATGGCAAGTGCCGGAACTTCTCTTTTTTCTAGATTTTTTATTACTCGTTCTGAAAGTCCAAAGCTTGTATCCTTATTTTTCCAATGATAACCACTGTAATTTACAATCATTTTTTTCACCGAATCAACTGCTTCAGGATTTTCCATCTATTAATTTTATAAGAGTATTAGCTATCTTCTCTTTCTAATGTGTCATTTTTAATACGCACCTATGGAATTTGAAAACTAAACTTAAAATAATTGTATAGTAAAATAATTAGTAGCTTAACATATTTCGAACCAATTTTTTCTCCATTTCAAACTATTAAATCTCATTCGACGATAAAAAGTTATAATTCCATAATAATTCATTCATGTACTTAAAATATAAAGTGATAAAATTATGGACTTTGGAATTACATTTAAAGGCGATATTTCACCAGCCAGAACAAGAGCATTATGTACGCAGGCAGAAGTTGCAGGATTTACATATGGATGGTTTTTTGACAGTCATGTACTATGGCGTGATTGCTATCCCAACATAGCAATGTGCATGGAACATACAGAAAATATGACTTTTGGCCCGCTTGTTACTAATCCCGGAGTTCGAGAGTGGTCTGTTGCAGCTAGTAAATTTGCTGCATTGTTGGAACAAAGTGGTGGGCGTTTTGAGGCAGCTGTAGGCAGAGGAGATAGTTCAAGACGTGTTCTTGGTAAAAAACCTATGACGGTAAAAAATATGGGTGAATATGTAGATGCTATTAGAGCACTTGCAAAAGGAGATAAAGTTGAGTACCACGGTACTGAGGCCCAGTTTCCTTGGGCAGGTGATCATACATTAAAGGTGTGGGTTGCAGGATATGGTCCCAAAGCATTGGCATCGGCAGGTGTTCATGGTGATGGATTGGTAATTCAGTTAGCAGATCCGGGATTAATTAAATGGTTCAACAAACAGGCCGTTGATGCAGGAGAAAAAGCGGGTAAAGATATGACTGATTTCAGTCTAATGGCAGCAGCTCCAGTTTGGGTGGGAGATATGGACAAAGCCCGAGAGCAAACAAGATGGTTTCCAGCAATGGTGGGAAATCATGTTGCTGACATAGTAGAACGTCATGGAATTAAGTCAGATGATATACCACATTATTTCACTGAGTATGTTAAAGGCAGAAAGGGTTATGATTATAAAGAACATGCAGACAAAGACGCAGATCATTTGGATTTCATTTCCAATGATGTAATTGATGCTTTTGGAATATTAGGTTCTGTCGATGATCATATTAAGAAACTCAAAGAACTTGAAAAGGTAGGAGTGACACAATTCAATATTTATCTCATGTGCGGAGAAGAAGAACGTATTGTAGCTGAGTACGGAGAACACATCATACCTGAATTTCAATAATTTCAATTTCAACTAGTAATCCAGTGATTATTGAATTGGTTGAGAAAATATCTCTACAATCTTTCTTTTTAATGGATAAAACAATTTTTTGTTTCCTTTCCAATACCTTAGTGTCTTACTATATCTAGTATCAATAATTTTTAACATTCCCTTTAATCTTCCTCTGAATTCGGGAATTTCACGATCTAATAATAATGCAACAACTCCATTTTCAGACCTTTCAAGCATAATTTTGAAATTACCTGCATCAATGGTCCTTAGAGATGTTTTTCCAGCCACTTCTGTAATTAGTGACATAATTGCTACTAAATATATTAAGAAACTCAAAGAACTTGAAAAGGTAGGAGTGACACAATTCAATATTTATCTCATGTGCGGAGAAGAAGAACGTATTGTAGCTGAGTACGGAGAACACATCATACCTGAATTTCAATAATTTCAATTTCAACTAGTAATCCAGTGATTATTGAATTGGTTGAGAAAATATCTCTACAATCTTTCTTTTTAATGGATAAAACAATTTTTTGTTTCCTTTCCAATACCTTAGTGTCTTACTATATCTAGTATCAATAATTTTTAACATTCCCTTTAATCTTCCTCTGAATTCGGGAATTTCACGATCTAATAATAATGCAACAACTCCATTTTCAGACCTTTCAAGCATAATTTTGAAATTACCTGCATCAATGGTCCTTAGAGATGTTTTTCCAGCCACTTCTGTAATTAGTGACATAATTGCTACTAAATATATTAAGAAACTCAAAGAACTTGAAAAGGTAGGAGTGACACAATTCAATATTTATCTCATGTGCGGAGAAGAAGAACGTATTGTAGCTGAGTACGGAGAACACATCATACCTGAATTTCAATAATTTCAATTTCAACTAGTAATCCAGTGATTATTGAATTGGTTGAGAAAATATCTCTACAATCTTTCTTTTTAATGGATAAAACAATTTTTTGTTTCCTTTCCAATACCTTAGTGTCTTACTATATCTAGTATCAATAATTTTTAACATTCCCTTTAATCTTCCTCTGAATTCGGGAATTTCACGATCTAATAATAATGCAACAACTCCATTTTCAGACCTTTCAAGCATAATTTTGAAATTACCTGCATCAATGGTCCTTAGAGATGTTTTTCCAGCCACTTCTGTAATTAGTGACATAATTGCTACTAAAATTCCTCCTAAAATCGCCCCTTTTATTTCGCTTTCTAACCACTTTTCTCCATCAATTTTTCCCATTAAAACTAATTGACCATCTAGAGTGATTAACATGAATGTTGGAGGTGGGATAGTAATGTTCACTTCAACTGTGCTCTCTAAATCAATAAGTTTGTTTTCTAGTTTATCAGCACTGATTGAACGATCTTCGACATCTATAATGAATTTACTTAATTTGCTTAATACTGATTTGTTAGATCTCATTTTCCCTGGAATATTGAGGATTATTTCAGCTTCTTGCAAAATATTCAATGTATTTGGTATTAAATCTCGTTGAGATTGGAGTGTAGCATGAATGAAACCTCTAATTAAATACCTTAATGATGTCCAGGCCTTGTATTCTGCATCAATAATATTATTCTCCATTCTCAAACCTAAAGCAGATTTAATGTGGATTTCGCTAGCAAACATTTCGGCACGAGCTGCATTATTTCTAAATAGATCCGCATTTGTCAAATCTCCATCAGAAAAGGCAATTGTTGCAGCAGTCAGATACAATCGAGTGGCTTCAACAAAATAATAATCATTTTGAGCTCTTTCTCCTAAATAATTATACGCTTCAGCAATCCAAATTGGAGAACTTATATTTACACCTGCTTCTTCTATTGCTTTTTCATAATGTAAGAGAGCTTTATCAGGTACTTTATCTAGTGCATATGCATGACCTAGAAGACTGTAATATGCTTCTTTATTCGGTTTCGGTGATTCAAGTATATGTAATTCTGCTACTGTCGATAAGGCCTCAATAATATATTCTCCAAGAGGAGGAAAATATTCTTTATAGATTGTTGCAATTCTTATTTTACAAATAGTTTCAAGTATAAATCTTTGATTCATAGCTGCAACAATTGTGATGTACTTAAACAATTCTAATCCCAATCTGTAAGTATCAATATGTTCATAGCTCCTAGCAATGATATATGCAGCATCTAAAAATTCATCAGGATCTTTAGCTGAACCATCTAACATGGATTGTAAACTTTCATAAACATGCAAATATATTATCTCAAGAGTTTCCCAGTTTAATTTTTTAGAATTATTTAAAAATAAAATAATTTGTCCAAGCTCATTTGTATCATAAGCTTGTGAATAATACTTTTGTATTCTTTCAATAACTTCACTTTCAGTTAGTTTTAACTTTAAATCAAGAATTTTTGGATCTCGAATTAAATCAACCATTTCACTGAAAAATCGTTTTGCAGAATACACACTGTATCCCCCACCTCGATCTGCAATAGATTTAAATGATTTTTTAATAACTGTCCCAATTATTGTTTCTTGAGTGTATAAGCAATAAATTTTATCTGGTTTTCCCGTCTTGGATTGATCTGGAATCTCGTAGTATAGCAGTTTTCCCGTTTTAAATTTTCTAGCAGATCCTGATTTTATTCGATTTTTTTGAATGTGAGTTTTAATGTCACGAATTATATTTCTAAGTTTTTTTTCTTTTAATAATTGTGAAGTCTCATATATCTGAATCCATACTAATTTCGTTTGATATTTTTCTCCTATTAACAATATAGAGTTTGAGATCAAAGCTTGGGACAAACAAGGTGGTTCTAACTTTGGGTTTCAATAAATTATGGATTACAATTATACTGGAATGTAAATATCTTTTCAATGCTTAGAAACTTCATTCAATAACTAGGTACATGGATGAAAATTAAAATAAAGCAATCAATGATGTTTGAGGTGATAATATTTATTTGATTAATGATGGATAATATAATTGACTATGTCAGAATTAGAAGGCATTGCTTTGACAATATATGATGAGGTTATGGATGAAATTCATGAAGAAACACAAGATGCATTTGAAAATCTCCTCACAAAAGAGCTAATTGAATCTTTGGTTTCCAAAATCCAAGAATTATGTGCATCTAAAGTAAAAGAAACAATTGTAAAATATTTTTCCAATGAAATGAGTTCTGTTAAGAAGTTGATTTTAGGGGAACGTATTGCGAGAGTGGTTACAGCAATCGCAAAGGAAGAACTTCGAGAAATGATCGCTACTATCACCGAACAATCATTTAATGTACTTGATGAATTCCGAAATGAGATTATAGGAGAAGTGTTTGAAGAAACTGAGCAGTAGGTAAATAGGTAATTATCTCATCGATCTGTTGTGAATTTGTGTTTCAACCAAGTTTTTGAACCTCAAAGTACCAAGTCAATTAAATATTAATTTAATTATACAAATGCTTGAGTAAAGATTTATGTGAAATAAAATCTAGGTCATTTGAGGGTTAAAAACTAGATTCAATGTGAGGTGTCTAGCAGTGCGATCTTTTCATATTTTGATCTCCAATGAACCAACGAACGCCCTCAATTCATTTGTCTTTAGTTCAATGTATCAAGTAATTCAAATGTTTCCGTCGAGATCATCTGAATATTAATTGAGTTAAGTCTGGCTAAGACTTTCTCGGTATGGTGCCAATATAATTTTCCAGTTCCAACATAGGAATCAATAAAATCGTAAGATCGAATTCTTACTAAGGAGTTGAAGTCTCTGATTACAACATTACACAGTTCCAAATAATTCTGACCACACTGAAAACTTACTAAATTTTTTGAAATGGGGTCTATACTGGTAATACCATATTCTGCAGTTGTAAATATTTGAAGAGTATCAAAGGTTGTAAGGTCAATAATCCGCTGTTCATAGTAATCATAAATATGTAGTGTACTACCAACTAACTTGCTTCCATTTTCAACAATGTATAAAAATAAACCACGATCTAGATCCTGATCCATCTGCATTTGAAAAACTTGACTATGTGAAATATTTAACTTAGGACCGCTGCCAGCAAGATAAACCGATTGAATTCTACCATCACTAGATGTATCTGAGGTACCCACTAATAAAACATCATCAGATATCCATTTAATAAAATTACCCACACTGTGTCCTGACCAAGTGAGATCGATATATCTGTACGATCGATCGGTCACTACGGGCTGCTCCCGCTCCGTGTTTACTTCTAATATTCTGATTTCCATCTTTTCAGCACCTTTAACCATCAATGCGATCGCAGAACCAGTCTGGCTCCACTCAAAGGTAAATATTGATGAATACTCAATAAATTGAATGAGCCTTGCCTTTTGATCATATACATATAAACCATCAAGAAGATTGGCAATTGCTAAAAAATTGCCACTAGGGTGCCAACTAAATGCCTGTACTCCACCTCCTTCCAACTCATCATTCTGCACACCAAAGTCGCTCCTGTATTTACTTCCATCCCAATGCCAGAATAGAAGGGTTCCATCCTGATCGCTAAGTGAGGCAAATTTATTGTCGGATGGATGCCAAGCAAAATCACTTACAGACTTCGAATGTCTCACTGTATTAGTATCTGTAACATGAGCAACTAAAAGCCAAAAGATAAGGATTAGAATAATAACAGTTCCAATCGGTTTGCGGCTATTTTTTTCCAGCATAGTTATAGATCCCTATAGAATTGTTTCCAGATAAAATATTTGAGTATTCTCTAAAAATGAAAGATCTGTGTGTATAATAATAATAAGATCAATCAATCTGTTGTAAACCTTACATTGAAACCACCTTTTTTTCCTCAAAGTAGCTAGTCATACTAAAGCATATTTTGGTTTAGGATACAATTCCTTCCTTTCACCATTGTAATACTTGATAAATCGAGCGATGTGCAGTTTCAGGGCTCTTACACTATCGATAATCGCTGATACCACTGCTTCTGCTTTGATGATGCTGAATTTAGCCTCTATCAAACTCAGATGAGGACTCCAAGCAGGAAGCCAAATTACCAGGATATTTCTTCTATTCAAGGCTTTCTGAAAGATCTTGGCTCGGTTGCCTTGATAGTTATCCATAATAATGCTACACTTCTTGAAGGAGGGTAATTCTCTGAAAATTCTTGTAAAAGTAGCTCTGATACTCTTAGCTTTCAGATCTTCCAACCAGGCTATTTCTTGAGGACTATAGGTAAGATTACCTAAAAGGATGATTTTACATCTTAAATAATATCATTTTATTTGAGAAAGTTCTACAAGTTGCTCAATTTCAGTACTAGTGAGAGATTCATTGGTAGACTTGAACATCTAGCCATAGAATCTCTCATCATTTAGGAATCTTGTGAAACTTGGTAGTTTGAGGGTCAAAAAGTTGTATCAACTATAGGTTGACAACAGATCGATTATCAATTTTATAATTAAAGAGTAATCAAGTGTTCAATCATAATAAAAGTTTACAAGCAATTTAGCCTTTACAATGGTAAACTATACACAATTTAGTTTTATGTTCTTAAAAATTATTTTTTAAAAACAAATCCCAATCATGTAACTTATTTCATTCATTAATTTCCCCTAACGAAAATATGCTTATAAAAATAGGTTTAGATCCTCATAAGCATATATTATGGATACAATAATCAAAGGTGGTACAATTGTTACCGCTCATGAGAAATATGAAGCAGATATAGGAATTAAAGGGGGTAAAATTGCACTAATTGGGGATAATATCGAGACGAATGGTGATACAAAAGTAATCGATGCAAAAGGGATGCTCGTTATGCCAGGAATGATTGATGCCCATGTTCATCTTTCACTTCCATTTGGAGGGACTGTAAGTGCAGATACTTGGCAAACAGGTACTAGAGCTGCTGCAGCCGGTGGAATTACTACAGTCGTCGATTTTGCAATCCCTAAAGATCGCGCTGATTCACTCGTTGAAACAGTCAATAACAGAAAAGCTGAGGCTGAGGATAATGTTTATGTGGATTTCGGATTGCACGGTGCACTTACAAGATGGGATGATGAAGTAAGACAAGAAATTGGTCCACTATGTGAAGCTGGAATTACTACATTCAAGATGTTTATGATTTATCGTAACGAAGGATGGCTTGCAACTGATCCTATGATTATAGAAGCTTTAGAAGAAACTCATAAACACGGTGGTATGGTACAAGTTCATGCAGAATCTGTTGATCTCATAGATTCAATGCATGCAGAACATAGTTCAGCAGAAGAAATGGAACAACATGGAGCATACCTACATACTCTTACAAGGCCAAATGCAACTGAATATGAGGCAATTCAAAGAGCTATTACCTGGGCTGAATATACTGGTGGAAGTCTATACATAGTTCATATGTCAACAAAGGAGGGGGTTGATATGGTTCGAGAAGCACGTAAAAAAGGTATCAAGGTTGTTGGTGAAACCTGTCCACAATATCTCTTGCTTGATGATGAACTTTTCAAAGGAGAAAATGGTCACTTTTATGCTACCTGTCCACAGCTTAAGAAACCTGAAGATGGTGAAAAATTATGGGTTGGATTGAATGATGGATCATTATCGGTTATTGGCACAGATACTTGTACATTCAATTCAGAACAAAAAGCGTTGTGGGAAGGAGATTACCGAAAGATCCCCATGGGGATGCCAGGTAGTGAATTAATGTTACCAATATTGTACAACGACGGGGTTAGAGAAGG
>MDVR01000060.1 GCA_001940725.1 Candidatus Heimdallarchaeota archaeon LC_2
AATCAGAATATATAGATGATCCATCATTGGCATCAGAATAATAATTAATATTGTAGAACCTTAATGTATGAGATTCTTTATCAATAATTGTGATTCTTGAAAACAACACGTTGATAAATTCACGCAGAAATACGTTGTTAAATTTCAAATGATTTAACAATTTTTGAGATAAAAAGATACCTTGATGTGATAAATCTCCAACTTCAAACGATCTTATCTTAAATTTTGTTTTTATTTTACTTATAATTACTAAACCAAGAATTTCAAGGTTCATACCATTGATTTTGCTTATTTTTAACAAAATATTATTATTTTTGGTATCTCGTCCAACTTTTTTTAGAAAGGAACTAGAGGGTAAATATTTTGTTTCTTTAAGTTTTAATATCGAATCATCCCAGTCGCTTAATGATTTTATTTGTGATAGATAAATATCATTAAACAACTTAAGTCTATATTGATTCTCTATCAAAATTAACACATTTTTTAAAATCTTATTGGAATAAGTACTCTTAGTTGTTATGTCACAAATATGTTTGAGTTAGGCAATCATCTGTTTATACCAGCTAATTGTTTTCATTAACCCATCTTCAAGAGAATATTCAGACTTGAAATTGGTTAGTTTTTCAAATTTCTCAGTATTTGCTAAACTGTGTTTGACGTCGCCCGCTCTTGGAGAGTCTATCAAAATTTTGGAATTTGAATTTGTCAATTCTTTGATTCTATTTGCTAACTCAATTATTGATGTTGAATTTCCTTTCGCAAAATTGTAAACTTCTCCAAAACCTATTTCCTGTTTAATCAGACTAATATTGGCTTGAATTACATCTTCAACATATGTAAAGTCTCTCGAATTTGTTCCATCCCCATAGACAATCAAATCTTTATCTTGTAAAGCGTTTGTTATAAATTTCGCAATAACGGCTGAGTATATTGAATGAGGATCTTGATTTGATCCAAATACATTAAAATATCTAATTGAGAATGCTTTCAAGCCATATAAATTTGAGTAAACTTTAACATAATGTTCCCCTACTAATTTTTGGACTGCGTAAGGGGATAGAGGATTCGGTATCATGGTTTCTACTTTAGGGAGAATGTCAGAATCCCCATAGACAGAAGAGGAAGATGAATACAACATTTTTTGAATTTTCATTTTTCTAGCTGTTTCTAAAACACTTAAGGTCCCATTAACATTATTTTGGTGTGAAAATCCAGGATTTTCAATACTCCTTGGAACTGAGGGCAGGGCTGCCAAATGAAACACATAATCTGTATTTTTGAAAATGATTTCGAGTTCATTTTTATTATTGATATCAATTTCATGCAGTTGTGCTTTTGGATCGTGATTTTCTTTATTTCCTGTCAATAAATTGTCGACTAAATGGACCTCGTTAGATTTTGAAAGGATTTTTGACAGATGTGATCCTATAAATCCCATTCCACCCGTTATAACAATCTTTTTATCAACTAGAGTAAATTTATTTTTGGTTAATGACAATCCCATTAAATGACACATAAATTTTGATTTAAGTAATTTTTGGATTGTTAAATAGACCATATATAGTTCGAACTTGTATTAAGAACATATGTAAATAAATCCGGGATTACTGAAAATAGGATGGGTCCTATAAATATGCAAATTTTAGAAGTAATAATACTATATCAGACAACTAACAATTTAATTTAACTATATTTTCAGTCATCTCATCCAAAACAATTTGAATTTAGTTTAAAATATAGGGTCATCATCTATGTTTTATGTTCAATATCTTTCAAGTAATATTTTTTCAAAAATAGGTGGAAATATTACATTGGCCAGGAACATTGATTATTATTTGACACACAGTTTTCCATATATCAAAAGTCTATTAATTTATCCTCAGGATACTGTCAATGATGGAATTCCTTTCATTGATATTTTCGGATTATCAAGTGTTTCTAAATTGATTTATCTGCTACCATTTGCAGTTCGAAATAGAAAAGAAGACCCCTTGATACACATTCAATCTTTTAATATCGATGGTTTATTAATTGGATTATTTTTTAAATTAATAGGTTGGAAATTAATTCTTCACTCACATGGTTCAGATCTTGAAAAATGGGGAAAAAATTCAAAAATCCATAAATATATTGCCAAGAAGGTTTTTGTTAAGGCAGATGCTGTTTTTTATGCATCAAATAGACTAAAAAAAATTGGTAATAAAATATTTCGCAGCTCGAAGGGTGAATATATCCCAAATTTTGTTCATCCTAGTTTCAGTTCACAAATATTTAATTCAAAGATTGTTTATAATCCGCGTAGTATTAATTTAGTATTTACGGGAAGAATAGAAATCGAAAAGGGAATCATTGATTTGATTGAAGCAATGAAATTGATTAAGGACAGCTTATTCAAAAATGTTTTCAAAATACACTTAATTGGTACTGGAACGGGGTTAAAAAGGGCTGATAATCTAGTTAAGAAATATGAATTGGGAACTAATATTGTATTTCACGGTAAAATGAGTCAAAAAATGATAATTGAAATCTACAAAGTTTCAAACTTCATAATTCTACCCTCTCATAGTGAAGCACTACCTATTTCAATTCTAGAAGGAATGGTTTCAGGTCTACCTATCATTAGTACTAAGGTTGGAGAACTGAGCAAAATTGTCAAAGAATCGGGTGCTGGTATTTTGATAAATAAAATTAATAGCCCATCAGAAATTTTCAAAACCCTAATAAATATTCAGAAAATTAATACACAGCAATATAATCAGATGAGAACAAAAACTATCATGTATGGAAAAAAATATTCTTCAGAACACTTTTTCAATATTTTAACCCACAAGAAATTGATTTAATTATAACCTGTAATTCTAATGGAAATTAATAGATTGAGAAATTGTAAATTGGATTGACTCAGCTCATAGATTTTAATAATAGATTTCATAAAGATCGAGCAGTGGCTTATAAAAATGAAACAAAAGAACAAAGATACCAAAGATATTTATTTGAAAAAGAATTTCATTTCAAAATTTTAGAAGAATCCGACGCTCAAAAACGAAAAGAACTGTATAAAATAGCTTACGCAAGATTATACAAACACAACTCCAATATAGGAATTTCCTCTGTTTCAAGAGGTTTCGCAAATTATTATTATACAACTTTTAAAAAATTAATAACAAATAAAAAATTATTAGATTTCGGATGTGGAAATGGGAACAGTACTACTCAGTTCTCGAATGATGTATCTGAAGTGTATGGGATTGATATCACATCGCAACAAATTATTGAGAACAATAAAAGGAAAAATAAGGAAAAAATACACTATTTGGTATTTTCACCTCCGGATCTCCCATTTGAAGATAAATTTTTTGATGTTGTTTATTCGAATGATGTAGCCGAACATCTACATCCAGATGATTTAATATTTCATATAAAAGAGGTTCATAGAGTTTTGAAAAATGGTGGAATATATATTTGTATTACCCCCAATAAGTTTTTAGGACCAACAGATGTTTCGCGATATTATTTAAAAAAGGGAGAAACTGCATTGGGTCTACATATTAAAGAATATTCATACTGGGAAATATCAAATATATTCATCCACAAATTTTCAGTCAAATCCTATCCAATATCAATGTATTTAGCAAATCTGTTGAAGATAAATAAATCATTGACAAATTTATTATTACCAATTCGCGTGAAAATATTAATCGAAAAGCTAGTATCAAAAAGGTTTGTTCCTGAGGTGATTAAAAGAATTTTAATTAATCCAATAGTAATTGTAGCTACAAAAAAGTGAATTGACTTCGCACTATGAATTTTATGAAATCTTAACTAAAATCTTATTGCTAAAGTAAATCACAAATCAGACTATTAATATTCCCAAAATACAGTATAGTTTACAATTTGTTGTATATCTTACGAAAATCAAGAAAATCAAATAATAATGTTGCACCAAAAAATGCTAAATTCAGTATCAAATAACTTAATTTAAATTTAATTGTCGGATAAAATAATAAATATAATAACGGAGGAGTGAATGCTAAAATCAATGAAATTGTACTTAATAACCGTAAATATGATTGTAACCCAGAATAAGTAATTCTACCAAGCCATTCAAAAAATAGTTTTAATGATGTTGATGGAATATAAGTAAAATAATTGATATGCGAAATTTCTCCAATATTATAAATCGCTGGAATTGGAACCTCAATGACAGATTCTCTAATTCTCTTAGTTTCTAGAAGAAAAGAATTCTCGACAAAAAATCCAAAATCAAAATTGTTAAAATCGAATTTAATGAGAAGATCAAACGTGACCGCATAGTATCCATTTTGTGGGTCAGTGATATTCCATTGACCAGTGGAAATTCGATTAAGATATTTTAGAATAGTATTTCCAACTTTTCGAAATGTTGGCATTGCTTCATTGTGAGCTGCTGAATGAAACCTTGTACCTTTTGTGAATTTTGTCTTTTTTAAAATTATCGGCTCAATCATTGATTTCATGTGTGATGGGCACATTTGACCATCTCCATCTATGAATACTAAAATTGAAGTATTCATGTCAATTGCATTTTTCAAAGCATAATCTTGAAGCCAAATCATACCTGAAATTAAAGCATTCCCCTTTCCCTTGTTCTTTTCAAGAGCAATTAACTCAACATCTCGATTTGCTTTCAATATTTCATTTATTGTTCGATCAGAGCTTCCATCATCCACAACAATAATTTTGTCTACAAATTCAGGTAATGTTTCAATTGTCTTTAAGATGCCAATTTCTTCGTTGTAAGCGGGTATTAATACAAAGATTTCAGCATCTAAATGCGACATATACTCTTTTAATTATGTTTTTATTCCTTAAAATACCTTTTCGAATTAAACAAAACAAATACTATCATTACTATATATTTATGAAATTTTTGTTAGCAAAGAATATTTCTTGATTCACTATTTGGCGAGATCTCATTAATAGAAATATTGACTTAATAGTAATGCTCAATTATTTATTTGAAATTCAAATTAGAGTGAATTTTATAGATAATTTTAAAGTAGGAAATTATTTTCAATTAGAATGAGGCATTTCTTCTTTTCAGTGTAATGCCCTTCATAGGTGATATCAATTACTATATTTACCCGTCGAGGTGGTTCAATCGTTTTTCTTGGATTTATGTCAATAGCTATAGCAATTGGACTTGCAGGTTATCAATCAATATCGATATTGGCAGACACATTTCTTGGAGGTTTACTTGATTCTGCTTCTGAAGGAGGTGGACTTGATTTTACAGATGCCTACCCTAGCAATGATAATCTAGGAGCTGAAGCCTTAGGTCAAATCCTTGGTACGACAGTTATTGAAACCTTAGTTTTAATGTTATTCAATGCAATAGTAACCATAACAAATTCATTAATCTTTTACTTTATGATTTTGGGAACTATGTTAATTTTTTCAGTAGTTGCAGGGTATCCCACTTTTGCTGCTGGTGCTGGTCCCAACTCAGTAAAACTTAAGAGAATACTTGGTAAACAGAAGGCGTTTGCTGGTGATTATCTCTTAGTAGAAGTCAAAGTTAAGAACAAATCAATTAATCCTATTCCGGTCATAGAAATCTATGATGCATATCCCGAAGTATTCGAATTAATTTTAGGTGAAAATTTTATCACAACTCAATTAGGACCAAAACAAACCGTAAGTTATGCCTATATTGTACGAATTCCAGTTCGAGGTCGATTTTTAATAGGACCCACTAAAATTATTATGCATGATAGACAGGGTTTCTTTTCTGATGAGGCAATCCTTGCAGAGCTAACTGATATTTTAGTATATCCTTCATATGAAGATATAAAGAAATTACAAATGCTGGGTTCTAAAAGACAGTTAGGGAAACTATTTGGATCTCATAGAACAAAAATCAAAGGAATGGGAACTGATTTTTTTGGAATCAGAGAGTACCAACCAGGTGACCCATTAAAATACGTACACTGGTCGTCAGTTGCTAAACAGGGTGCCACGGAAAATCCAACATTACTTGTAAGAGAATTTGAATCTGAACAAAACATTCGTGTACTTCTCCTCCTTGATGGTTCTGCATCTATGGGTGCAGGGTTACCTCGTAATACCAAATTGGAATTTGCTATTAGAAGTTGTGTTATGATGGCACACTTGGCGATGGAAAGTAAAGACACGATTGGTTTAGCAGTTGCTGGAGAGGATGTTAGAACTTGGATGGAACCTACTGGATCCAAAACATTCTTATTCAGATTTTTAGAAGAATTAGCAAATGTAGAGCCAGAAGGACAAATGCGATGGGAAGAAACAGCTAATTTTATCGTGCCAAGATTAGGGAAAGCAAGTTATGTCATTATTATTTCAGATTTAGAAGGTAATACAGACGATTTTCTCGAAGCATTGAAAATTTTCAGATCACATAAACATAGAATATTTGTAATTTCCCCATTTGGTCCTTGGTTTGAAACCAAAACATGGGATTTATCACCAACGGACAGAATAATTGGTGAAGCAATAGAAGAAGGACTGGTTTCACAGAGAAAAGAAGTTTTCAAAATGGTTACCAAATTTGATGCCGCAGCTATAAGCGTTGGTCCCGATGATATATTGGCAAATGTTATGGCAGAATTTCAAAAACTAAAACAAAGAGCATAATCATTATCGAATCGGCTTATTCAAAGAATTCAGAAATCAGTAAGAACATTTTGTCGATATTCTGCAAATAATAAGTAGAACTTTTACCTTTTTGGAGAAACTTTTAGATAAGTAATTGTCACAAATTCAATAAGTAGAAAACTAGATTAGTTGAGGATAAATTATGTCGAAAGCACCTACGCCACCTGACGCAAAACCAGCAAAATCAGATAAAAGTACCCCAACTTCACAATCCACATCTAGTGGAAGAGAAAAAATCAATGCAAAAGATATTCAAAGAATTTGGAAAGAATGTCACAGCGAAATGCAGAAAGTTATCATCGGGAAAGCTGATGTACTTGAGGATATTATGATTACTTTGCTTGCAGGAGGTCATGTATTATTAGAAGGAGTTCCAGGAATTGCAAAAACAGTGATAACAAAAGCTTTTGCGGATACAATTGGTTTGGTCTTCAATCGTCAGCAATTTACACCTGACGCACTTCCATCTGATGTATTGGGAACCAATATTTACGATCCAAAAACCGGATCATTTAAACTACGAAGAGGACCAGTATTTTGTAATTTCCTGTTAGCAGATGAAATTAATCGATCTCCTCCAAAGACTCAAGCAGCAATGCTAGAATGTATGGCAGAGACCCAAGTTACTATTGAAGGAGAATTGTATCCATTGGATCCACCTTTTATTGTTGTTGCAACTCAAAATCCTATTGAGCAGGAAGGTACTTATCCACTTCCAGAAGCTCAAGTAGATCGTTTTTCAATGAAACTCGTACTTGAGTTGCCTGACGCTCAAGAAGAAAAAGATATTATTCATTTGAAACATAGTGGTCACTTTAAGAAAATCAGACCGGTCACAACTGCAGCAACTGTTAATAAAATGATTGACGTTGTCAAGAAAGATATTCATATGTCTGAAGATATTATTATTTATATAAGAGACATTGTTATGAAAACCCGAACTGATCCAAGATTAATTCTTGGTGGTTCTCCACGTGCTTCTATTGCACTTCTTATGTCAGCCAAAGCATGGGCTGCAATGCAAGGCAGGAATTATGTCACACCTGATGATTTGAAGAGGATAGTAAAATTTACAATATCTCATAGATTACAATTGAAAGCAGAAGCAGAACTAGAAGGTACAACTGGTATGATTGTTGTTGATGACATTGTAAGACAAATCACGGTACCAGTTTAATTATTCACATTTATTAGTTAGAGGTGTCATTATGGCGACGTCAAGAAGATCTTCAGCATTAACATTTCAAAGACCCAAAGATTTCTTTAAATCTGCGACAAGAAACATTACCTTCATGCTTTGGGTTGTTAGATTAATAGCAATAGCATTTTTATTTGTGTTAATGTCAGAGACATGGGGAATTCTAGATTCAAAAGTAAGGAACTTTGATAATTTTCAAATTTTATTCAAAGTTATTATTCTCTTCTTTTTCGTAATTTTTTTGGCAATTTTGACAGTCGCCGTGTTAATTACTATTCCCATTAGTACATCATTACAGGTATCAGGACTATCTAATCAATATTTCAATGCAGCTCGGGCATTCATACTTACAAATATGTTTGGTGAAGTAGAAATGATCGATGGTTTTGATAAAGATCAATTCTTTGGTATAGGTGATGATCCTCTAACTCCTTTAGCATATTTGATAAATAAACCCCAAAGGAATTTGTATAATTCAGAGAGTCTATACGGATTCATTATTTTACTCTTCATATTGATGTTAATTACTGGAATAGGATTTATCAGGAGAAGCTCTGTTTCTTTGGCTGGTGCCACATTAGTAATCTCACAGATTGTTATTGGCTTAGCGATTATGAAAGATCTATCAGTAGAGTTAGAACTGGATCCTTCTTCTATAGGAACATTACTTGATTCTCCTCTATTCCGACTTGCTCTAATTTCTTACGCATATTTTGAATATTCTTTGCAAACGGGTTATCTATATAGTTTGGCTGCTCCAGCTCGATCTAGACAACAGAGAGTAAGTAAACAGCTATCAAAATTATCAGAATTCAGATTAGGAATTACCAAATTAGGCACTGATGAGGAAAAAGCTTCGGACCGCGCAGCCAAAAGAAGAACTGAAGGTGATTCTGAGGAAAAAGAAGAGAAAACCTCAACGGCAATTTCTACTTCTTCAGATTCTACTTCTGCTAGAAAATTTGGAGCTGATGCATTGTTATTCTTACTTGATTCAGCTCAAGATTCGCTGTTTGCTAAACCCGGTGGAGAACAAGAAAGGCTTACTGGTCGACTCCAAAGGTATCACGATGGACTATTAGCCCATGATAGAAAAATCGATGAAAAATTAGGGGGCTCAGCAGGTAAAGGATTTAATCCATTTATTCTAGTAACAATTTTTGTTTCTATGATATTTAGAATTGCTTTAATTGTCTTGCTATCATGGATGGCATTGAACCCAGACCTTATGTTGGAATACATTGCATTACCTGAGTCATTGACAAATTCTATTGAAATTCATGAGCCCGAGGGTATGTTACTTGTTTTAATTCCAATGGTGTTCTTTATTATCGGATTTTCTTATTTTATCACCCGATTGCAATCCTGGATCATTAAAGCTGAAGAATTAATAATTCAAGAATCAGAAATACAAAAATTACTAAAAGCTGGTAAAGCAATAAGAAGTAGAAGTGAAGCTGAAAAAATATCTGCAGCTCGAGAAGCTCAAGGATTAGAGGGAGCAGGAATTGCTGGAAGTGCAGTATCAAGTGATTCAGCACCCATCAAAAGAAAACGAAAAAGAAAATTTAAAAAGAAATAGATGATCATGAAAGAAATTCAAGCAGTTCTTTTTAGTGGCGGAAAAGGAAAACGATTATTCCCAATTGGAGATTATTACCAAAAGGTCATGATGCCGTTAGGGGAAAAAGGTATACCAGTTTTAGAATACATTATTCGACATCTTGCTTACTATGGTGTAAACAAATTTGTTGTGTTAATTGGATACCGTGCAAACCAAATTAGAAGATATTTCGGAAATGGTGAAAAATTTGGTGTTGAAATACAATATGTGAAAGACAAAGAAAATGTAAAGGGGACAGGGGCAGCATTATTAAATGCGAGAGAAATGATAACTGAAAAAAACATGCTTATCTATTATACTGATATTTTATCTAACTTCAATGTCAAACGATTACTGGACTTTCATAACTCGCATAAAAAAGTGGGAAGTGTATGGACAGATCCTTCTTGGAGAATCCCTGAAGGAGTTATTAAGAAAACTGCTGATAACAAAGTGACAAGTATTGATTACAATCCACAACAGATTAATGCTAATACGGGTATTTCAATACTATCAACCCGTGTATTTGATTATCTAGGTGAATTTATGGAAAACAAGGATGGAAAATTAGTGATTGATCTCTCATCAGATATATTTCCACGATTAGTTGATGAAAGGCAAATTGCTGCCTTTCCAAGTGATGAATGGTGGATAGATTTAGGTAATTTATATAGGTATAAAAGTATAAATGATACGTTACTATCGGAGAAGTATAGTCACTTTATTCGGTAATGAGGTAACAAATAGTGGATTGGCAACCTTGGCAGCAGGAAATAGATAATTGTAAAGTAATAATAACTTATGATAAAAACCATCAATTATATCCGATTTCAGATTGGTTACATCCAGGGTTAATTCCAATAGGAAATGGGGACTTCGATGAATTATACCAAGATCTCCCTAACTTAGAATGGTTTCTACGTCATCTTGGATGGTTAGGATTTTATAATGTGGATGTTACCTCCTCTGAAAGATTACGTGGTTTAGATCTTATAAATGAGACAATATCCAAACCGATGAATCTAAGGTTTCTTGTTGATGACTGGATCGATGAAATCATTAATATGAGTGAATCTGTTGAAAATATTATTCTTGTTTCTGGATTATATTTAACGAATTCAGATTTACGTAAGGCAGTTCTTCATCACATCCAATCGGGCAACTCTGCGACTTTGCTAGCTGTTCGTGGATTACAATTTCAAGTGGGACTAGTTACATTTGACGAAGAAACTAATTTAATTTCTGACTTTCAAGAAAAACCAATTGATAAAACACAATTGGTAAATTCAAAAATATTAATTCTGAATTTGAAGAATGAATATTCCAAAGATTTATTGATAGAATTTCGTGAATATTTACATAAAATTTCAAATTTGAACAAACAACTGAATCAAAGTATAATTAACATTGATTACATTAATGAATTAATTCAATTTCTTATAAAAAAGGATTTGCTAAGTACAATTGAATTGACAGGAGTTAAAGGTGAGCCATGGTTTTTAGATTTATCAAAAATAGAAACATGGATTAAGCTTGACCCACAATTTTTTATTCAAAATTTTAAACACCTTTTTAATTGTGAGAATTTCATACTATCACCTAATTGACCACCTGAAAAATGATTTAATTTCAATATCTTTGTAAAAGTTTCAAGTGTTTTTGTTCGGTTCAAGAGAAGCAATTTTATCAATGGATATAAAAAAGAAATAATGAAGACCTATGAGCGAAATCCCAATGGAATATAAAGTAATGAAAAAGAAATTCTCTAAATCAGTACAGACTGCACTTAAAGAAGATCTAGTAGCAATCATTGTTTACGGTGGTGCTGCGTCAAAAAGAATTTTTTCCGGTGTATCGGATATCGATTTTTTCATTATTCTCAAATCCCTTGATAACTTGTCAAAACCATTATCTGAAACATATCAGGTTTTGAGTGAAGTTATGATGCAATACCTTGAAGACCCATTGTTTTCATCCATTTTAGATTATGATATTTTAGTAGAGGATCAGCTTCCTACAGCTGAATCTCTTAGAGGTTTTTCATCCGTGAGAGCGTTAGCATTATCAGAAGGAGAGCTACTTTATGGCGAAAACCCATTTAAGGATCTTAAAATTGATGAAACTGAATTAAAATATGGTGCAAGAGTTATGGTACAGGACTATCTTGATAAATTGACCAGTCTTTTATTTATGCCGAATTTTGATGTTGTACCTGAAGATGGAGAAAAAGTTGAAGATGAGTCGCTGGAGGCAGAGAGAGAATTTCTAGCTGTTGATGCAATATTATCTGCAGGTCAAGCATATCAAATGGTTCAAAAGAAAGAATATGTGAACATGCCTGATGTTGTACTATTTGGGGAAACTGACCCCATTGATGGAATTGATAATCCACTTTTACAAGATGCAGGGCTCCTTCGTCAAGGTGTCGATGTTAATGTAGATAATTTCTATAATCGAGCTATTGATTTTTGTGGTTCTATTCTTAAATTAATCTAATTGATAAATCATAAATCCAGTTTAAAAAACGCATGCCAAGAGGAGCTTAACTTAAGAATTTAATAATAATTAGATGGCATAGGTAATGTGGAAACATACTTTCAAGGAAAGTCAATTGTTTTAACCGGTGGTTGTGGCTTCATTGGTTCTAACATGTTAGATCGTTTAATGACATTAAATGTAAATAAAATTACAGTAATCGATGACCTATCTGCAGGAACTACAACAAATTACATTGATCGATATTCTGACACCAATAAAATTAGTTTTCATCAATTTGATATATCAGAGAAAACTCATTTTAATGAAATTCTGAAAATAACAAAAAATCATGACATATTAATTCATCTAGCAGCACAACCAAGTGTTCCAATAAGCGTTTCAAAGCCTAAATTGGATTTTGATATCAATGTTATTGGTTCTTTCAACTTATTAGAAATAGCAAGGCTGAATGATATTAATGAATTTATATTTGCTGCATCTGGAGGGACTGTTTACGGCAATGCGGAGAATTTTCCAACAAAAGAAAATCACCAACTCAGACCAATATCGAATTATGGTGCAGCTAAGGCTGCATTTGAAATGTACCTAAGTAGTTATTCATCATTGTATGGGATTAAATGTACATCCCTTAGGTTTGGTAATGTATTTGGACCCCGTTCCCTTCATGGTGTTATGCATGATTTCTTCGTTAAGCTGAAAAATAATCCAAGAAAATTAGAAATCCTTGGGGATGGTAATCAAATAAAATCATATTTATATATTGACGATTGTATTGAAGGATTTCTATATGCAGTTACGAGGGATACTATTGGTTTTGAAACTTTTAATATGTCCGGTCATCCCCCAATATCAGTAAATATGATTGCAGAGCAAATTTCTAACAATTTAAAGTTAAAACCTAAATACAGCTACACAGGAGGGAAAACTGGTTGGAACGGGGACGTTGTTCGTGGTGAGCTTGATAGTTCAAAATTGAAAAAACTTGGATGGAATGAGCAAGTAAAATTTTCTGAAGGAGTAAAAAATTATATAAATTGGCTATCTGAATATTACAATTAGTTAAAGAAATTAAAATCGAGATTTAACATTTACAATTATTCCAAATGTTAAATTTGTTGCCAATTAAAGAATGAGTTTATTAGCTGTAGTAATCTAGGTCAATATGTCATATGTCTCTCTCATTAGATGAAATTTTACCTGATTTAAAAGGTAAAACACTTGCACTTTTTGGTGATATATCAGGAAGAAGAAGTATTTTGATTAAACAGTTCATTCTTGACGGGTTACAAGGAGAAGGTACAAGCTGCATTGTGACTTTGACTGAATCTGCCGGAGATTTAATCGATGAACTTAGTAATTTTTCTTCAGATGCAAGTATTTTAGTAAATGATGCGATATTAAATGAAAGATTACAAATAATTGATATGTATTCTTTTAGAGGAATAAAAGAGAATGAGACCATTCCAGGTGTCCATGTATTATCATCAGTAGATGAATTAACCCTTCTTTCAATTACTCTGAATAAAATAACAAAAACTTATCCTAATTCTAGAATTATTATATGGCCATTTAGCTTATTAACAATTTATGCAAATCAAAAAGATATTGTAAATTTTACTCAAACCATATCAGCTAGAATTGTTGACCGAAAACAATTAGGTCTCTTAATTGCAGACACTGGAGTGATGGATGAAAAAATAAAATCAATTTTAGAATCGCTCGTTGATAGCGTGATTGAAACGAGAAAAGAAGAGGTTGAAGGGGAGAGTCAAGAGACTATCAGAGTAAAATTCTTCAGAGGCGAAGAACTTGAAAGGTTTGATGTTTGGACCCCTCTTGTTTAAAATAAACTGATCATTAATTTTTATCCCAAAAAATATAAAAGTAGAAGAATAAGATATAAGGTTTGATAAACTTATGAAAAATATGAAGATGTGAGTGTTTGGATTGATTTTGTAATAAGCTTATCCCCATTTTTTATTTTTACTGGTTTATGGGCTGTTGTTTATTTTCGGGGAAGTAAAGTCAATAAAAAATTATTAGAATCATTTGAAAATGAAATTCAAGATGTACTGGGTACCCATGTAAATGAAATTAACAAAGTCAAAATCAGATCTGATGAATACGAATTTAGATGTAGTACAAAAAATAAGAATATCAAAGTATTAACGCTTCATCTAAAATTAGTCAGTAGATCATTCATAATACAATGGATAATCAACCTATTTTTCAAAGAACAGGACCGATTATTTATTGGAAGCAAATTCGGGACAAATCAAGGAGATGAGAACCCAGTTTACCGATTTGATATTGTACCATATCGTAAAAAATCATTCATTAGCAAAAGATTTGATACTTTCATTGCAATGGACGATATTCCTACGATCAAAAAATCAGTTGATAAGAAGTACATGTTCAAATCTGAGAGCGTAGCCTATGTTGAACATTTTGTAGATAACGAAGAATTCATTGAGTTAATAGATAATATGGAACCAATAATGGAACACTTAACCATTCATAAATCTCAAGAAGATACTGATCCTCACCTTTCAATTACTTTTGAATTTTATGCAGTAAATGAAGATGACTATTCAGTATCAGAAATGCTACAATTGTTTTTCCTAACAGCTCAATTGCATATATCAAATCATGATACCATAAAGAAAAAACTTGCGAAAGGTAAAAAAGGTAAAAGTATGACCGCCCGAAGGGGCGCTGCCAGAAGCGTTGCAAGTAGAAAGAAGAAATCAAAGAAACGATCAAGAAAGAAATAATATGTTTCTATTATTCTCTTAGAGATTCAAGATCCATAATAACTCGGGGTATCTCGTGTATTACATCAGACGCAAGTAATGAATTACCAAATTTTTTAGCTGAATATTCACCAGCCCTACCCATTATATTTGCAGCAATCGCAGTAGCAAAGAAAGAATCTTCAATAAAGCAATTTACAGCTCCAACTAATCCTGCTAACACATCACCAGTTCCACCAACCGTCATTCCAGAATGTCCAGTTTCGTTTAATATTGTTCTTTTTCCATTGGTTATAATATCGATTTTGCCCTTAAGTAAAATGACAATACCTAGACGAGTTGCTGTTGCTTCCAAAAATGTAATTAATTCTTGCGGGTTTTCTGGAATTTTTTCTTCTAACATCATCCTCAATTCAGCTCTATGCGGAGTAATTATTGCACCACTATCTTGAAGGAGATCTAGCCTACCTCTAAAAGCACGAATAGCATCTGCATCAAGCACTATTCGAATTTTTCCCTTGATATATTCGAATAATTCCAATACAAATTTAATACATTCTGGATGATTGGATAACCCCATCCCCATTGTTACAACATCATGCCGGTGTACTAATAACTCACGAAATCGGTTAAAACCTTTGGTGGTTAATTTATCTCCTTTTACTTTCAATACAATAAAATCTTCTGCATATCCAGCAACAATATCTCGGATGGTTTGAGGAACAGCAATTCGAAGAGTATCAACCCCTGCTCGCAATGCCGACATGCCGGATAACACAGGTGCGCCAGTGAAACCATCACTTCCCCCAATAACGATTATTCTCCCGTTATCCCCTTTATGACTAGTAGATTTCCTAATTGGCCAATAATTAGTAAAATGACCAGCGTTCACATAAAAAGCGGATTTTTTTGAGATTCCAATAGGTGCAACCTTAATTATTCCTTTCTCATGAAATTGCTTTAATCCTGCTTTCGTATATTCCATAGTAACGATAGAATTAGGAGTATAATTATCAGAATGCCAATTTCCGGTATTACAATCTAAACCACTTGGGACATCCACACAACAGACATGTATATCAGATAAATTTGAGAATTCAGAAAGAATTTCTGAATATGGTGATCGCACTGTCTCATTTAAACCTACACCGATTAAGGCATCTACAATTAAATCAGCTTTTTTCATCAGATCAATTGTTTCTGTTAAATCGATATCTTGATCTAATTCCTTAATCATTAATTTATTTGATTTCAGATTTCTGAACGCTTTTTTAGCTTCTTTTGTTTTTGGTTTTTTTATCAATATTAACGTAGTTTTACAATTTTTAGCTAATATTCCAGCTGCGACAATCCCATCCCCTCCATTGTTTCCTGAACCTGCGATTACAACAATATTTTCTAACTCTAATGATAATACATGTTCTGCAATTGCCTTACCTGCATTAAACATGAGATCATAAGCTTCGATACCACTTAGAAACTCATTTGTTTCTATTGCTAGTGATTCTTCTCTTGTAATATACTCAACTGGTGATAATGAAAGATCTTCAAGTTGCCACAATATGAAATTATTATAGATTGAATGGTTAATAATTTATTTATGAAATTCGATAATTTTGTCTAAAACACTTTTTTCCTTTTGCTGAAAGTAATTTGATAATTTATAGCTTCTTTATTTAAATTAATAATTTGAATTATATTTGTTTTGTCGAACCATATCTTTTACCCGCTTCCTCTTCATGATCCAACTCGTCGAATACTTTTGAAATTCTAGGAATTGATTCAATGACCCTATCTTGAAAGAGTGAGAATGTTACTTGATATTCCTTTACATCATCTTGGAAATCAGTTAATGAAACTTTTTTACTACCTTCATTAATTGAAGTAAGTGATTCTGTTAGATGATTCAATTCTGTAAACATCCTTGAATGTTGTTTTTCCTGATTATGCATAATTTCAGATAATTTATCAACAACATTAGTGGTTGAAAATTCAAGTCCACCAATATTTTGAACGATTTCATCCATCTCTCTATGTATTTGTCCTAGATTAAACAGGACACTTTCTATTTTACCAAAAATATCATTGACTCCTTCAATTCGTCCATTCTCTAATTTAGAACGATCTACATCCAGTACCATTGGTCGTAGTTCACTTTTGGTCAACATCGCTAACTCGGAAACTAAATCATTATATTTTCCATGAGTGTATTTCATTTCAGATCGTAGTCTAGCAGCATTGCTGCCCAAACTATCATTCTTCCTTATACTTGTGCTTGTCATAATCTCACTTTCTCAATTATTTAAAAACTCCAATTTCAATTGGGAAATACGGAATGCTTCTAGAGATAAATTCTCTAGATTGAGCTTTTATCTTATTAGATAAAACTTGACAAAAAGCATTGTGCGTAAGCATAACAAGAATTAACTTCGTTGTTCTTAATCTTTATTTAACCAGAAAGATTTTTGGAAAAAAATTTTTGGTAATTTTTTATATATTTGAAGAATGTTAATTATTGTAAAAATTTCGATGAATGCTGTGAATTGAGTATAATATTACGGTCCCCATACTAATTTTTAGATATATTATTACTATAATTATTATCAAAGAAAATTTCAAATTAAATTCCTCTTATTGCTTGGTCTGTTGATAAAGAATAATTAATATTCGGAATAAAAAAACGACGAGCTCGGAGGGATTTGAACCCACGGCCCACAGGTTAAAAGCCTGTTGCTCTTCCAAGCTGAGCTACGAGCCCGTCGTTTTTTTATTCCGAATATTAATTATTCTTTATCAACAGACCAAGCAATAAGAAGAATGTTAATTATTGTAAAAATTTCGATGAATGCTGTGAATTGAGTATAATATTACGGTCCCCATACTAATTTTTAGATATATTATTACTATAATTATTATCAAAGAAAATTTCAAATTAAATTCCTCTTATTGCTTGGTCTGTTGATAAAGAATAATTAATATTCGGAATAAAAAAACGACGAGCTCGGAGGGATTTGAACCCACGGCCCACAGGTTAAAAGCCTGTTGCTCTTCCAAGCTGAGCTACGAGCCCGTCGTTTTTTTATTCCGAATATTAATTATTCTTTATCAACAGACCAAGCAATAAGAAGAATGTTAATTATTGTAAAAATTTCGATGAATGCTGTGAATTGAGTATAATATTACGGTCCCCATACTAATTTTTAGATATATTATTACTATAATTATTATCAAAGAAAATTTCAAATTAAATTCCTCTTATTGCTTGGTCTGTTGATAAAGAATAATTAATATTCGGAATAAAAAAACGACGAGCTCGGAGGGATTTGAACCCACGGCCCACAGGTTAAAAGCCTGTTGCTCTTCCAAGCTGAGCTACGAGCCCGACACGATCAAAAGTCAATTGACAACTGAACATTTTTCCTATTCAAAAAACCTAAAATAACCTTTGTGATAATGTTCAAAGTAACATTAATTATAAATGGTTTAAATTAATCTAATTATCAATGAAATGACACCATTATAATAAATAACCATGATTTGTAAAGATCGTCAAATTGTCAATGTTATTGATTAATTCTTGATAATTGAGGCAAGAAGCTTTTAACAATTAATAATAATTTTCGAGATAGAAAAGTTCAAGTTTCTTGAAACAAAAGGTTAGAATCCATGATTAAGACTTTAATTATAATGACAACGTATGGGCAAATATTTTACTCCAAACAGGGTTTCTTTGGTGCTGATGTTGGTGAATCTGATATATCTCTGACTGCTGGACTTATCAGTGCAATATATAGTATGACATCAGAAACTCAGGAACAGAAAATTACTGAACTTGAGCTTGAAGAAGATAGATCAGTGTTTCGAGAGATGCCTGGAGAAAAATTATTCATCATAACTGTTGACAAACGAATGGATACGAGTGATGCTGATGATTTACTAACAGAAATGGTTGATCGATTTGATCAAAAATATGGAGATATAGTCATGGATGGAATGATTCTGTCTGATTTTGAACCTATCGTTGACGAGATTGTTGAGAAAAAACTATGGTACAATACAACTGAAAAAAGAGCATCTCTGAAGGATTATGCAGTTCTTTTTACATTATTACTAGGGGCTATTTTCTATCCCTACTGGTTATTAAATGGGCAGGAAAATTTAGTTGATCCGATAAAAAAGGCACTAGAGGATAATATTTTTCAGATGATTCTCAAATCGTTTATATTAGGACTATACACGATTGCCCCTATCTCTATCATAATTTACATAACTAGAAAATATTCCCATCTAAATGAACCCTTCAGGTTTTCAAAAGAGTTTCTTAAACGTCCCACAAGAGGTGGATATTCTGAGTTATTACCAAGCTGGTTCCTTGTTTTTCCGGTATTTTCAATTGTATTATTTGGTGCAGCTATCAGATTTGGAAGAGGTATACAATATGCCCTTTCTATTCAAGCCTTACCTGAAAAAGTCGATAGTAAAATTGTCTTATCTGATGGTACTCAAGTTTTCTGGACTTTAGTATTTATTTACATCAGTTTGTATTTACTTACTTGGTTCTTATTCCTCCCAGCAATAATTGGTTCTTTTACCCAACAATTGAACTGGAATTTTCTTAAATCTACATGGCTAATAATTGGTATTTCCTTAATTACACTTATACCAGCCCAAATCTTAGCGGGTGTGCATTATCAAGAAAGTATAGGTTACCATCCACAAAATGAGGAACTGGCGACAGAAGAAGGAAAAGAAATTGCATTTCTGTTTAAAGTAACTCTTTTGATTAATCTATCCCTATTTGTATTTATATTTTTAGTAGGTATTGGAATCTCACAACTTATTAAGAAAAACAAAGGAAGATACCCTGTTGCTTTTGGTTTTGGATTGTTTATGACAATAGCCATCCAAAATGTATTATTTTACATTATATTTAATTCTGGATTGATATTTGAAGGCAAAACTTTTGGGTAATTCACCTAGAAAATAAAACTGATTATATTGATAGTATCAGAACTTCATTAGGAGTATATATTTCTGATAAATTAGGTACATTTATAGATATCGAAAATTGTTTTATCTTGTAGATTCACTGACTGCATTACAGGAAACTAACATGATACTTCAGCTTTCTTTAAGATATTTTTTGCTTAATCAGAAAAGAACTGTTAAAGGAAGCCAAATTGTTGCTATTGGTTTTATTGCGGTTTTCGCAACCACAGTATTGATTGGTGGATTTGCTACTGAAATATCAATTGTCACTTCAAAACTAAATAAAACTGACGTAACTTATAGTATTATTCCAGATTCAACTGATCAGTTCAATAATGAACAGATAAAACAACTTGAAAATTTAGCGAGTGATGAAAGAGGAATAGTATATTTAAATTTTGAACGTATTGAATTTGGGTATTTCTCTTCATCAGATTATTTGGATATCGAAATGCCGATTCATTTCACAAATTTAACAAAAATTGCAGAACAAATTTTGCCAACTGGATTTGAATTTGATGATAATAGGACAACACTGTTTGCAACTCTAGATTTTAAAAATTCATTAAATCTAGGAATTGGTAACATTTACCACATTAAGTCAAGTAATTTTTCTATTTCAGCAGCACTAACAGAGTTTATTAACCCCGATCAACCTATTATAAATTCAGGATTGTATTTAGATCTCGAATCTACCAAACAAAAATATATCGATAGAAATAGAGCTATTATTCAATTTTCTCAAAACACAAACATCCCAAGATTACTAGGTAAAATCCGAGATATTGAGGATATCTCCATTAATCTGATTAGAGGAGAAAATGAATTTTTAAGGTTATCAGCAGATAATATATCAAGAACCTTGTACGTTTTGCAAATAGCGATATCTATACTTGTATTCCTTAGCATATTTAATTTAATGAATATTATTATTCTAGAGTCAAGATATGATATCCGTGTCCTCTTATCAATAGGTTATAGCAAGAATTCAGTATGGCTTTTGTATGTATTAATTGGAGGATTGATAGGCCTGATAGGGGCTTTGTTCACATTAATTGTAAGTGTTGTAATCATATCTGCAATTTTATCTCTACTTTCAGCTATCGGATTTCCATTCATATTGGTGAGTATTGGAATTAATCAAGTTATATCTCTATTTTTAAATATATTATTGATCACCATAGCTTCTTCTTTAATTCCAAGTTATATAGGGGTGAATTCGACTAGATGAGTTACCAAATTCCCACAATAATTCCTAAATATCGATTTTGGGGGGCATTTATTGCATTAACTATATCATCTGCAATTTTTGTAAGTTCATTTACATTGATATTCTCATTGAGTAATGCTGGAGGGGATATTTTTGGTACATCAGATAATATCCTAGTATATTATGATACAAGAGCAACAACACCATTTACTTCAAATGTACCAGAATATTTGGAAAAATCGTTTCAGCAAGTTCTAGGAGTCGAACTTGTAAATCCTGAGATCTTTCAACCAGTCATAATTGGTAAGAATACTGCCTACATAAGAGGGACCAATATAAGTAAACTGATCGATTTAGAAAATGGTAAAATTACTGAAGGGAAAATACCCGAGATAAAACAAATTTATCATGCATTGGTCGGTGAAGGACTTTCAAATCGTCTGAATTTAAATATCAATGATACAATAACCATCGAATCAATTGTGGCCGATCAACAAATACCTATTAGGATAGTTGGTAAGTATGAAAGTGGAAATTTAGCAACTACTGACGAAATTTTGGTTAGTAAGGAAATTGCAAGAGCAATTGCAGGTGATGATGAATTTACTGTTACACACATTAGAGTTAAATTTGATCCCTTAGTTACTACAAAAGAAAAAATCATTAATGAGGCATTAAAACTTTATACAATAAATTTAGATGTGAATCTTGGAAACAATACTGTGGAAACAAACCTCTATTCTATCCAAATAATTGATCAAGCTAATCAAATTGTTTTCAACTCTAAGGTCGAAGCTTCATTTTTGATTAATTTGTTCAAGGGTACCTATATAATTAACGTGCTTAGAGGAACTTCAATTCAATCAAACCAAACACTAGATTTAGAATCTGATGTTAATCTCTCAGTTGATTTATTAAATTACATTTTCAAATTCGATGCGTGGATTAATTACAAATTAGTTACGTTACCTGAAATCAAATTCGAAATTCGACAGACATTTTCGGGTATCTTAAGTGAAAGTGGATTTACAGATATCAACGGTAGGATTTCTTCTGTATTACCAAGGAATAATTATACGATTAACGTATTTGAAGGTACCAACATTATAATTAGGACTTTTATTCTGAGTAAGCCTATTAAAATGGACATTGATGTTGATTCATTTGAAACAATATCATTTGAAAATATGAAAAATGGCACTTTAATAACAAGAAACAATTTTATTTTAACAATCTCAAATTTACCAATTAATTTGAATTTAATGGTAAATAACGAAATTATTCATAAGTCACAAGGTAATAAGATTAATAATTATCAATTCTCTATTAATATAGATAATGGGATCCACGAATTCAGTCTTATACACTTAGAAAATTTGGATAAGAAACTTAAATCAGTAATACTTGAAATCGATTCATCTATTATTCAACCTCAAATCTTGGAATTTCAAGATGGTGCACATTATGAACCCTCACGTCAATTTAATATTAATACACGAGGACTTTCAAATGGAACTCTTGAAACAACAGTAGGCCAATTAACATATCTAAATGAGAATGTCACTATTTTTGAGTTACCCAATATTGAAGGGTTTTATAATTTTACACTTTTTGGAGTTGACATTTTTGGTAGCAAGATACAATCTAATAATAAAATGATTATCGAGAATAATCCTAAGACTGGAGGTTGGAAAAAACACAATCCTCAACCACTAGTAAAAGCTGGAGATTTGCTTGATGTTTGGACCAATACAAAGTATGAAGGAATAACTGTACAAAATGGCTCATTTGAAATAGATGCAAATCAATTAAATTATGTTGTTCCAAATTTTGCACCAGATAACTATTCAATTGAAGTGTTTCCCCAAAATGCGGATTCATTTTTGTTAAATTTCACAATAGTTGATTCATATTCCTCATTATTTTCAGTGTTTGATGAATCTTCATCCGTTCCTTTAGAATCTGGGACAATATATAACAGCTCTTACATTACTCTAACATATCTTAATCAAAGCTCAATATCATTTGACCGAGATTGGGAAGTTCTAATTAATATGGGTTATGGTAATTTCTCTCTATATTCAGGTCAGAATGTAAGTATACCTGGTGTGCTTGAATTAATTCCATCAAAGATCTACATTAAATCCAAAATAACAAATACAGTCGAAGTGGTTGATGTAACTTTCGAAGATGACCCCATACCCAAACAAGATTACCTTAATCTAATATGGGGATTCCCATCTAGAGTTCTTGATGGTAAGATTAAGTCCATAACGCCTAACGGCACAATCTTGACATATGTGATTCTCAAAAACAATGATTCATATAATCCCGTAGAACTTTCTAATAATCTCATACAGCTAGGTCCTGGTAACTACTCTGCGGTATTTACAAATTCGATCTACAGTACGCTAAATTGGGATTTTGAAGTACCATTCGCAAAAGAAATAGAAAATACGGTGAATTCTGTAGATGTATCTTATGATTGGGGAATTATAAATAATTTCAGTGGTGAACTGGAGCTTGGTCAAGTGTTTATTAACGGAACCAGTTTCTTGGTAGAAAATACTTTAGACCTCAATTTTGATTATTTTCGTAATATAAGCAATAATTCTATTGAATTGAAATTACATAATTTTATTGAAGGGAATATAACCATTCTATATAGTAATAATACTCTCATTTTCTCGGAAGTTACAAGTTCTATCATATATTTGTCGTTGAATAATATAGGTGGGAATACTCACGTTGACATATCAATCAGTTCCATTTCTTTAACTGGTAACCCATATGAATTTTCAGATACAATTTTACTCAATATGACTGAAGAAGAATTCACCTTTAGTTTGAATAATGCAAGTATTAATATTGATTTACCATACACGTTTACTTTGGAATTGTTTGAAACTAGAGAAATAATTAATTTGAGTATTGATGAGTTTAATACTACCTTCGCATTATCTTTTCTACCTCAACAAAACCGTTTAACAATTTCAAATAGTAATGGTTCATTATTCAATGGAGGGATAGATCTTTTTACATCTACCTCTTTTACTTATTTCTTCGGCATTCCAAAGATAAATTTTAAGGTAGCTAATCTCAATTATCAAACGAATGCTACTGACGGGGTTGTCTCAATTAGTCTTCAAGGTGATGATGAAAATGAAATTGAAGTATCGATAAATGACGAAATCCAACTTCCAATTGGTATCTACAATTTTGTTCTGAAGGATGGTAATTTTGAAACTTCACTAACTTTAGGAATTAACAATTCCCAACTAATTGTTGCTTCATTCGATATCAGAGAAATAAGTACAATAATAAAAATTAATGGCCTTCCTTTTGGAGATTTTACTGATTTTGAACTTCGACATCAGTTTATATCTGCCACACATCAACAACAAGTAAACACTAACGAAAATGAGGTAACTATCGAAACCTTCCCCTATGGCCCTTCAATATTGAAATTAAATGGTTCTTGGGGTACAAATGAAATAAAATTCAATCTGATCAGACCGGCCATTTCAATTGATTTGGTCATTGAAGGATCACAAAACATCCTTTCAAATATTGATTTTCGGTTTGCAGATAAAGTAGCTAATTTGCAATTGGGTGCCTCAGTTGGAGGAGAATATCTTGATACATTTTTAGCAGGATCATTATTAATTGCTAGGAGTATAATAATTACTGAAATTATAATAATATTCTTAATAGTGATTACAAATGTAATTGAAATTTTTGCAGCCATAACATATGAGAGTAAACGAGAAATTGCAATTTTAAGAAATCTTGGATCAACAACTTTTCAAACAGTAATTGCTTCAACAAAATTTCTTTTGTTAAATGCTTTTGTCATATCTATTCTAGGACAATTATTAGGTGGAATTGTGATTAAATTTCTTTTAGCAGGGCAATATACAGTATATTTCGGTCATCAATTTTATCCCAGTCTTTTTGTGTTTGAAATATTCATGGCTAATGTCTCCATAGTTATTTTCCTTACCTTTCTAGGTGCCTTTTACAATGTAAGAAAAGAATATAGATCAATATAATCAATTATTGGTAAAGAAGAAAATTGATAATATTACACCAATAGCGAATAATAAAATCGTTATACAATGTATCATTCAAAAAAGAATACTTTTTCTTGTAGCTATCCTATGATGCTACGATAGGGATAATGACAGGAGCCCCTCTCAGAAAACCTATAGCCTTCTGAGCTAGTTTATTCAATACATATTCATCATTAAAATATTTATCTTCAATATTACGAGAAGCATTAAGATCTGAATTAAGGTTAAAACCACAGGAAGTACACAAAAAATGAGCACCATTACGATTTTTGCGTGATATAAATGCACAATTATTACATCGTTGTGATGTATATGCAGGATCGACATAAATAATTTCGATATTTTTTTCCTTAGCTTTGTACTCTAGAAAAATTTGAAATTGATAAAAAGCCCAAGAATTCAGTTCTCTACTATGTCTTGATCTTTTGCGATACTTTGCAGTTTTCCTTATTTTGCTTAAATCTTCCAGTATTATTGTTGAGTTTAATTTCATATTTTGAATGACTGTTTTTGTAATGCAATGGTTCTGATCCCTCTGAAACCGTCTCTCTCTACCAGCAATTTGTTTTAATCTTCTCTTTGCAGATGGAGTGCCTTTCTTCTGGAGTCCACGTTTAAGTCTAAAATATCGATTTTTTATTTCACGTAGACGTATACCATTGTAGAATTTATTTTGCGATGTTACTGCTATGTGCTTAATACCACGATCAATACCAATAAATTTACCAGAATGTTTTCCCTCTACTTTAGAATACTTTCTGACAGCAAAATGTAGAAAATATCTATCACCTCTTTTCAATAATTCAAAACTTCGAAATTCCCAATCAGTATATTGTTGATAACATTTCGGAAGAGAGTATTGAAGTGTCACACGTTTTTTAGTTGTGGAGAGAGTCACATATCTCGATTCATGAAATATGGTTGAACATCGGTAATCATATCGAATGGGGATTTTATGGGAGAAATTTACAAGTCGTTTTATTCTCTTTGCCTTCAAGCTCTTTATTACATCCACAGCCTTGTTTTTTGCATTAATAACAAGTTGGGAATTGAGTGAGGACTTTTCACGAACTGATTTGTAAATTGCATGATGAATTTTTATTCGATTTGAAGTATCATTGGTGTAAGCGTAGTTATATGCAGTTTGAGCCGCTTTGGAATATTCTTCAAAAGTTCTTCCCAGTTCTTTTTTGATTTGTTTATCTGGATAAACCTGAACTCGCAAAGTTCTTGTAAGAATACTCACTGTTTCATATTTGTTATTTCAAGTATTTAAGTACAGAATCAAAGAGGTGACTGAAAGTAATGTGTCCATGACTGTATAAACTCAAAGAAAAAACAATTAAAATAAGTATACAATTATAAATCATGATTTACTAAATTTTTAATTGAATTAGTATAGTTGGAAAATATGGCCTTACTACAGCTTTCAATAATTGAAGCCGAAAAAAACATAATAGAAAGAACTGCAAAAATCACAATTGTCGGATTGGGTAAAATGGGTCAACCTTTAGTCTTAGTCTTCACCAATGCAGGTTTTAACGTAACGGGTTTTGATATATCAGAAGAGACTGTAAATATGTTGAATGTAGGTAGGACATTAATAATAAATGAACCTGAGGTACAAGATAGATTAGTTAATGCAGTTGCAAATGATAAATTTACAGCTACAATAAACATTGAAGAAGCAGTTAAAGATACAGATTTCATTATAATTATAATACCGGTCTTAACAGAAAATGATGGAAATGCTGATATTAAAAATCTTCTACAACTTTATCAAGATTTAAGAGATCATTGTGAAGAAGGTGTAATCTTTATACAAGAATCAACGTTACCACCTGGGACAACATCGGGTCCGGTAAAAACAGTTTTGGAGAATAAAGGTTGGAAATCTGGGAAAGAATTTGGATTGGTTTTTGCACCTGAAAGAACTCTTTCAGGAAGAGTAATAGAGGATATTGAAGTTAGGTATCCCAAAATTATTGGTGGAGATACAGAAAATTCCGCTAAAATTACAAAAATCCTCTATGAACAAGTTTGTAGAAAAGGTGTATTGAATCTTACAAACACAAGTACAGCTGAAGCGGTAAAAACCTTCAAAGGAGCTTATAGAGACGCGAATATTGCAATTGCGAACCAGTTTGCAATTCTAGCAGATCTATATAACATTGACATCTTAGAAATTATAGATGCTGCAAATACAGAACCTTTTTCTCATATTCATAAACCTGGAATCGGTGTTGGAGGTCATTGTATCCCCGTGTATCCTAGATTTTTAATAGCTCAAGGTAAAGATATGGGATACTTGCCTACATTATTTTCAACATCGCGTGAAATTAACGATTTCATGGTTGATTATGCGATTGAAGTATTTACTAAATACGCAAATCAACCAGTTGAAGATGTTTTAATTCTTGGAATTGCTTATAGAGGAGGTGTAAAAGAAATAAGACTATCACCTGCATTAAGATTAATCCCTCAATTAAGATCATTAAATATGCGTGTTAAGGCAACAGACCCTCTATACTCAACAGCAGAAATTGATAATATTTTTGGAGTGGGAACAGGAATTGAGTGGGATGAGAATTTGCTTTCCGAATATAAGAATCTAATTATCGTGACGGATCATGTTGAGTTTAAAGGTCATGAAAGCAAATTAAATAATCATATTATTTATGATGGAAGATATGTCATCGATCATAATTTAGTGGATAATTCTAAACTCCTGCAACCTGGTAGACTGACTCTACAAAATAATGATCATTAAAATATTGACTTAAAAAATTCCCAAATCTGAGTTTTACCGATTTTAGAATCCCCAAACTCGCGACTTTTGAATATATACCCGAATTGTTCTATTTTTGCATCGCGGGGTAATATTTTTAACAAATCAAACAACAATTTATATCCTTTTAAGGCTAATTTGTCAGATTCTAATAAGGGAGCAACCATGTCCACTTTTCCTCCAAAAAAACCACTCATAATGTCTTTTGGTCTCTGTCTTCTTCTTAATAGTAAACTGAAATAAGCAAGAACCTGAGCGGTAAATGACATCAATTTTCTTGTAAAAGGCCAGTCCTCGACTTTGACCCGATATCCAATTACAATATCTCCATTCTTTTGAAAACAATCATAAGCATCCATTAGAGATTCTGGTGGATGTTGAAAGTCTCCATCTATTACCATGAAGTTTGGAGTGATACAGCTTTTTATACCTTCAACGATTGAAATTGTTAGTCCATGAACGGGCTCATTCTTACGATCTAAAAGCTTAACCTGATCGTTTTTCTCTTTAACAATTTCCTGAGTAGTGTCGGTAGAACCATCATCCACAACAATAATATTTATCTCAGGTAATAGCTTAACAATTTCATCACATAAGCGCCCAATATTAGCTTCTTCATTTAATGTCGGGATGATAATTGTTAAATCTTTAGCTTCCACATCTTAGCATTTTTGAAGGATTAAATAGCCTTTTAGTTTGTGATTTAATCCTAAGAGGATTTATGTTTTTCAACTGAGAAAAATCATTCCAATTAGGATCTAATTATAAAAAGGAATTTCCGTGATACATTTATATTTTCTACCCATAATCGCTGTATTATCCATAGGTACATTTGGAGCTGAAATTATGCGAAAACGTAAATTCTTTGAATTTAATTTCTACGAGTGGTTTGCTGAAAGTTGGTTAATCGGATCTTTTATGTTAATTGTTCCAATGGTTTTAGTATCCCTTCTATTTGAAAGACGATTGTATCATTTTGTATATGCTTTTTATGCAGTTGCACTTCTTGTATTTTTGTATTATATTCTATATGTGACTGTTGCGATTAGACCTTCTCAAATCCTTAAACGTGACACAATTACAAAGAAAACGGATTATAAATTATATTCAATCATCTTGACCCTATTGATTTTTGGATATACATTCATAGCGATAATCTATCCTGAAAGAGGATGGGATGCATTGCAATTTTATTTACCAAACTCATTGTATTTTTTCCTAAGTGATGATATTCCACCTTCAGTCAATCCTTTTACTTTCTTTCCAACTTTTAAACCACCTAGTAACACTTTATTCTTAACTTATTCTTTATACACAACCCAAGGGTTCTACGCCCATTTGGTACCTATATTTTTCTTAATAGGAATTGCTTGTGCCACAATCATATTTGCGATGGATCTAGGTCTTTCAAAAAGAGAAGCTTTGATCTCTAGTATTTTTCTCTTAACAACCCCTGTTGTATATGTGACAATAACGCAGTACAGCTTTTATCAGGAATTACCGGTAACATTTTTCTTTTCCATGGCAATTATTTATTATCAAAGAGGGCATCGGACAGGTAACATATCAGATTACTTCTTGTCATCTATGGCAGCTTCATTAGCAGTTCTTTCCAAGATTTCTGGATTCACAATAATAATTTTATTGCTGGTTACTTTTCCAATCCTAAAAACAAAGTCTCAAAGAATTGGGAGGTATTGGATTTTAATACCATTAAGCATGTTTCTTGCTAGGAAGGCGAGTTACGATACTTACGTTGGAACTGGGATAGTAATCTTAATGATTGCTTTTTTAATTGGATTGCAACTTGAATATAGCAAGAATAATGAAATCCTATCAAATAAGTATCACCGAGCAAAAGTAATAGGTTTGATATTAACTCTATTTGCATATTTGATTTCCCTTTCACTTTGGATAAGGCATATGCTTTCCTTTCCAAGTACTATAGAATTTCTACGGAAAGTATATTTTGAACGAGATAACAATTCCATTGCATGGCATTTTTCATCCAATAAATTAGTCAGTGAAATTTATCTAGAAAATGCCCATAGTGCTAGTTTTATCACCTCAATTTTAGCAATTTTCATTGCAAGCCAATTTGGTCTATTTTTAGCCTTACCGAAAATACTAGGAATCGTAAAATCTTACAAAAAATACCCAACAATTAATCTCTGGTTAGGAACCTTCTACATTCTATGGTTAGCCTTCCATTCAACTGTTTCAATAAGATATCTATCAATAATTTGGATTCCACTTAGCATTACAATTGTACTTGGTATTGAAAGTATAATCAAATATTTTGAAGTCCCACAGTGGTCAAATCATATTTATCTTACATTGATTCTAACAAATTTTCTATTTTATTTTTCATTCATTCCTTTTGAATTCATCCTCATGGGATATCATGAGCGGTTATTTGCATATCATACTTCATTATTCAATTTATTAATTTATTTAACAATATTTTGGATTGGAATGTACTATCTCCTAGTAAAACTAGGAAAACAGAAATTAGATGATCTTGAAGTAATTTCACAAAAAAACAAAAGGAAAATAAGAAGGAAGAAAGGGGTTGTAGTTCTACTTTCAATGATTATTGTTATTGCACCTGTTGCAGAACAATTGATAGTTTTAACATACACTGGGTTTGACATTGATGAATTTCAAAGTATAATGGTTCATGATAATCGGGGAACAGTAAGAGAACTTGTTGATTTTATGAAGGAACTAAATTTTGGATTTGACAGAATAACAATAGTAGTAAATATCCCCGGCTTAGGTTATTGGCTAAATCGTCCTGTGATTGATTTACTTTTTGTTGATAGTTATTTGGAATTAAATGGCAGTTCTGTTTTTGATAATTCAAATATTACACAAGTATTTTATGATTTAAAGGAAAATGATGTTGAGTATGTAGTTAAATTACTAGAGAATCATGTATTTTATCAAAGCTACAAAGAACGATATATTTTGAAATATCCATTTCTTGGGGGTTTGAACTCAACGTTTGGTGAAAGTATATTTATAAACGAAGAATTTGAACTATGGGCACTTAAATAAATAATTTTGAAATTAGTGAAGAAAAATTCATTTATAGATTAACCATTCCACAAATATCCGCTTTTAAGATTCCCTTTCATTTTAATCGTTTTCTAATTACGATTATTGGAGCGAATATTCCAATCCAAATTGAAATGAGAATAAAATCATCTCGAGAGATCCTTTCAGATTTATTATTGTCTGCACCTGTTAATTCGGTTGACTTAGTATTTGAATTCAAATCTGTATTAGTGGTTGAATTGGTACTACTCGATGAAGTTGAACTGGTACTACTTGATGAAGTCGAACTGGTACTACTTGATGAAGTCGAACTGGTACTACTTGATGAAGTTGAACTGGTACTACTTGATGAAGTCGAACTGGTACTACTTGATGAAGTTGAACTGGTACTACTTGATGAAGTTGAACTGGTACTACTTGATGAAGTCAAACTGGTACTACTAGTTGCGACTTCACCTTCAGTACCAAAACTACCCCATTGTGAAAGATAGTTTCCTGTGCTATTAAATTTTTGGATTCTGTGATTATTCCAATCTGTAACATAAACATCCTCATTTGAATCCGATACAATTCCACTTGGAAGGTTAAATTGACCATCACCTGTACCAAAATTACCCCATTGTCTTAGATAACCACCCGTATTATTGAATACTTGTATTCGATGATTCCCATTATCCACAACATAGATATTACCACTTACTCCAATATTGATACTACGAGGGCTAATAAATTGACCATTTCCAGAACCACTGGTTCCATATTTTAAAAGAAGGGTGCCATTTTGATCAAATTTTTGAATTCGCTGATTTATAGCTCCAGCTGTATACACATTTCCAGATGAATCCACTACAACATCCATAATAGATTGAAATTGTCCATCACCTGTTCCAAAATCACCCCATTGTGTTAAATACGTCCCAGTATTATCGAAAACTTGTATTCTGTTATTTCCTTGATCTGCAACATATAAACTCCCATTCACATTAATTGCAATTCCATAGGGATTATTGAATTCTCCATCACCAGTACCTAACCCAAAACCAATTTGCCTTATGAATATACCATTACTAGAAAATTTTTGAATCCTATTATTTCCTTGTTCTGAGACAAATATATCACCATTTACGTCTATTGCAATTCCGTAAGGTCGATCCAATTGACCGTCCAAACTGCCACTCGTCCCAAATTGGAAAAGAAGTGTTCCATTTTGATCAAATTTTTGAATTCTATCATTTCCCCAGTCAGTTACATAAATATTTCCGCCTGAATCATTAGCCAGAGACATAGGAGTAGAGAATTCAATATTTAAACTTTCAATTGTAGAATTAATGGGGTTTATATTGCTATTTGATGTCTCTATTAACATTGAAATCAAAAGTAATAATACAAGCAAACGCAAAACATGTATTAATGATCTCAAGTTATTTCTAGATATGATTAGATAATCAAAATACTTTTGAATTTAAACGTAAATTTCGTTATCTTATATCTAAATTTATTATATTTTATTTCATTATTTTTAGATATTGATGACTTAAATCATCAATCCAATTCAGATATTTTTGATAAAAATTGTTTTTTTCAATTATTGTTAAATCTTTGATCTCAACAGGTAAGTGTTTTTCAATTAATAATAGCGATTCAAAATAGGATTTAATCTATGGAAGATTTAAAAAAATCTGACATTGAATACCATATTCATAAATCCTCAATTTATAATATATACAGAGGTTTTAGATGTTTCTTGCATACTTCTTACCATTAACTGCTGTATTTGCAGTTGGTACATTCGGAGCCGAAAAATTGAGGAAAAAGCAATTCATTGAATTCAATTTTTATGAATGGTTTGCGGAAAGCTGGTTGATTGGTTCCTTTTTTCTAATAATTCCAATGGTTCTAGTTTCATTATTTATGAAAAATCATCTTCACCATGTTGTGTACACGTATTATTCAATTGCACTTCTAATTTTACTTTATTACATTCTAAATGCTAGTGCTTCAATAAAACCTTCACAGATTGTAAATAAAGGCACTATTAAAGGGATTAGAGAGTATAATTCCTATACTCTTCTCTTGATTTTTCTATTACTTGGTTATAGTTTTATTGCATTATTATTACCTCAAAGAGGTTGGGACGCATTACAATTTTATTTACCCAATTCAATATATTTTTTCTTAAAGGATGATATACCGTCGACAGTCAATCCCTTTACATTTTTTCCAACCTTTAAGCCCCCATCTAATACATTGTACTTAGTGTATTTATTGTATACTACAAAAGGGTTTTATGCCCATTTGCTTCCAGTAGTTTTTCTAGTTGCAATTGTGTGCGTTACAATAATATTTGCGATGGATCTAGGATTGTCAAAGCGTCATGCTAAACTCGCCAGTATATTCCTACTTACAACGCCCTCAATTTACATCACAATGATTGAATATAGCTTTTATCAAGAATTTCCTCTTACATTTTTTTATTCAATGAGTTTGGTTTATTATCAAAAGGGATTGAAAACGGGGGATAAGAGTAATTTTATCCTATCTTCATTTGCAGTTTCATTGGCTGTATTATCCAAACTATCAGGTTTTACAGTAATTATCATGTTAATAATTTTATTTCCAATAACTGCGAAAAAAAATGAAATTTGGATTAAGTACTTAGGACTCCTAGTTTTCGGCATATTTCTAGCCCGTAAAGCTGCATATGACACTTTTATAGGTACTGGATTAGTCATACTAATTATCTCAATAGGTTTAGGATTACAATTAAGAGAGATCAGACGAAAGGAAATAATATCTTACTCAAAGCTCAAATCAAACTCAAAAGGTTTCATTTTAGCAATTTCTATGTATTTGATTTCTTTGATTATATGGATCCAGCATATGTTAAAATTTCCAAATACAATGAAATTTTTACGAAATCTATACTTTGAAAGAAGTAATTCTTCAATATCATGGCATTTCACGACTAATAAAATAATAAATGAGACCTACTTCGAGAATGCACATGCGGTTAATTTTTTTACATCTGTTTTCCCAATATTGATTGCAAGTCAGTTTGGTTTATTTCTGCTTCTACCCAAAATTCTTGGAATAAAGAAAGCTTTTGAAAAATATCCCCTAGTCAATCTTTGGTTGGGAACTTTCTATATTTTTTGGTTAGCGTTTCACTCACAAGTCTCAATTCGATATCTTTCTGTAATTTGGATCCCCATGGTAATAATAACAGTTCTTGGTATCGAAGAAATAATTTGTTATTTTAAAATTCAGCAATATTCAGATCTGATTTATTTAATGCTTATATTAACGAATTTCTTGTTTTATTATTCATTTATTCCAATTGAATTCATTAATCTAGATTTTCACTCAAGGCTTTACCAGTATCATGTTTCATTATTTCGCCTATTATTATATTTCACTGTATTTTGGGGTATCATGATGATATTGAAGAATTACTTCTTTCTATGTATTTGATTTCTTTGATTATATGGATCCAGCATATGTTAAAATTTCCAAATACAATGAAATTTTTACGAAATCTATACTTTGAAAGAAGTAATTCTTCAATATCATGGCATTTCACGACTAATAAAATAATAAATGAGACCTACTTCGAGAATGCACATGCGGTTAATTTTTTTACATCTGTTTTCCCAATATTGATTGCAAGTCAGTTTGGTTTATTTCTGCTTCTACCCAAAATTCTTGGAATAAAGAAAGCTTTTGAAAAATATCCCCTAGTCAATCTTTGGTTGGGAACTTTCTATATTTTTTGGTTAGCGTTTCACTCACAAGTCTCAATTCGATATCTTTCTGTAATTTGGATCCCCATGGTAATAATAACAGTTCTTGGTATCGAAGAAATAATTTGTTATTTTAAAATTCAGCAATATTCAGATCTGATTTATTTAATGCTTATATTAACGAATTTCTTGTTTTATTATTCATTTATTCCAATTGAATTCATTAATCTAGATTTTCACTCAAGGCTTTACCAGTATCA